>JANQIJ010000182.1 GCA_028282185.1 Rhodospirillales bacterium | reverse complement strand
AATGAAACATGGAAAAAAGCTGAATGCCCGCCGGCAGGGCCTTCAGGAAGTTGTCGAAGCGCAAGAAGGTTTCGTCCGGTTCCGGGGTATCCGCCATGGCGCGCAGCAGCAACGGCAGCAGTTCCGTCAGCAGTTCGCGGGCCCGATTGCTGCGGGTCGCCCGGTAGCGGCCGTGATGCCAGGCGCGGATTTGCGCGTCGACACGGTCCGGCGCGCCGAACCCCATGCCGCGGAGCGTCTCCAGCGTATCCGGGTCGGGGTCGGTGCCGGTGAACACCAGATTGCCGCCGGCGCCGCCACCGGCGGTCAGATCCGGCGCATCGCCAAACAGGGCGCCATAATGGGCCTGTACCGTCTCCAGGCAGGCGGTCAACGTCTCGGCGAAGGCCGTTTGATCGGCAAAGCCCAGGAAGGCCGCGAAACACGCAAGGGTTTCCGGTTCCTCGGGCACAAGGTGAGTTTGCGCGTCGTCAACCATCTGGATCCGGTGTTCGACGCGGCGCAGGAAGTCGTAGCAGGCCTTCAATTCATTCGCCGTTTGGGTGTCGCATTGGCCGAAGGCGACCAGGGCGTCGAGCGCGTCCTTGGTTCGCCGGGGCCTGAGATCGGCGATCCGCCCGCCCCAGATCAGTTGCTGGGTCTGGGCGAAGAATTCGATTTCGCGGATGCCGCCGAAGCCGAGCTTGACGTTATGTCCGCCGACCTTGATGCCGTCGCCGCCGCGGTGGGCGTCGATCTGGCGTTTGATCGAATGAATGTCCTGGATCGCCGCGAAATCCAGGGATTTGCGCCAGATGAAGGGCGTCAGCCATTCAAGGAAACGCGCCCCGGCATTCAGGTCGCCGGCGACGGGACGAGCCTTGATCATCGCCGCCCGCTCCCAGTTCTGGCCCAAACTCTCGTAATAGGTCTCGGCGGCGAGCACCGAAATCGCCAGCGGCGTCGCGCCGGGGTCGGGGCGCAGGCGCAGGTCGGTACGGAAGACGTAGCCGTCCGCCGTGCGCTCTTCCATGATCCGGACCAACTGCCGGACCAAACGGATCATGACGTTCTGCAGACCGTCGGGCCGTTCGCTGTCGATTGCTTCGGGGTCGAACAGGACGATGATGTCGATATCGCTGGAGTAGTTCAGTTCCCGAGCGCCCAGTTTGCCCATGCCGAGAACGATCACGCCGCAACCCGATGCCGGATCGTCCGCGTCCGACAAGGTCAGGCCGCCGCGACGGGCGGCGTCGCGCAGGCCGAAGGCAAGGGCCTCGCAAAGCGTCGCCTCGGCCAGGTCGGACAGGGCTTCGGTGACGGCTTCAAGCGGCCAAAGATTGGCGATATCGGCCCAGGCGATGGTCAGTGCGGCGCGCCGCTTGATCGTCCGAAGGCGGCGTTTCAGGGCGTCTTCCGTTTCGTTCGCGGGGGTGTTGTGGACGGCGGCGAGCAGCCCCGTCATGGCACTTTCCGGCCCTTGCCTGGCAAGCCCCAGGGTAAACGCCGGATCATGAGTGGCCGCCTGGGTCAGGAAAGGGCTGTGGCCAAAGATGGCCGCCAGCAGTTCACCTTCCGCCGCGGTCTCGAGAATCTCGATGGCCGCCGATTCGACCGCTGGATCACCGGCGTCAGCAGCCGCCTGTAGCCATTTTTCGCGGCCGAGAGCAAGGGATTCGGGGTTTCCCGGGCGCGGCAGATGGGATTTACTGCCGAGAACGGAAAATTCAGGCATAATCGCATATCTTTCGCGGGTCGGGCCGGCGCAATGTCACCGGACTGGGGCTGGGCCGCAAACACTGCGGGAACCGGCGGGTCAGGTCAAGCGCCCGCCAGTTCCCGATGGGCGTCAAACGAACAGTGAACGAACACCAAGACCAACCAACGCCGGAGGGCGACCAAGACCGGCCGAAGCCGTCGGCGGGGGGGCGTGTGTTGGCGCGGTGCTACCGGGGCGCCTTGCACCTGATCGCCGGCTTGACCGCGGGGGTGACGATCGTCGGCCTTGTCCTTGCCTGGCAGTTGTCGAAAGGGCCGATCTCCCTGAGCTTCCTGACGCCCTATATCGAAGACCGCTTGAACGCCGATCAACCGGAAATGAAGATTTCCATGGGCGACACGATCCTGACCTGGGCCGGTTGGGAACGGGCATTGGATATCCGGGTTCTCGACGTGGAAGCCGTCGACCGCGACGGAGAGGTCGTCGCCTCTATTCCGGAGATTTCGTTTTCGCTGAGCACCACTGCGTTGATCCGGCGCGGCGAAATCGTGCCCAAGACCATCGATTTGTTCGGCCCCAGCCTGACCATGCGCCGCAACCGCGACGGCAGTCTGGAACTCGACCTCGGCAGTCCGTCGGGCGAACGCAATTTCGGCGGCGGTCTGTTCGACATGCTGTTTGAGACACCTTCGCCCGAATCGCCCCTGGCGTTTCTCAGCCGGCTCAGCGTGATCGGCGCCGAAGCGGTGATCGAAGACCGCGTGCTCAATCGGTTGTGGATCGCCCCGGTGGCCGACATTCGCCTGACCCGCGATGCCCTTGGCATCGCCGGTGAAGTTTCCTTGCAGATGGACCTTGGCGGCCGGACGTCGGAGATCAATGCCGAAGGCGCTTATCTGAGCAAAGACCGGCGGCTCAACCTGAGCATTGATTTCGCCGAACTGGACCCGCAGACCTTGGCCGACTTCCACCCGGACCTGCGTCGCCTGGCCGGATTGCGGATTCCCTTGAAAGGCCAGGTCGCCTTGGGCATGTCCATCGATGGCCTGCCCGACGAGGTCGGCTTCCAGTTGTCCGGCGGGCCTGGGCGGATCGAGCTGCCGGCGCCGGTGGCACAGACCGTCGAAATCGAGGAACTCGTTCTCGACGGCTATTACGACGGCCGCGCCGGGGTTGGAGAGGTCCACGAATTCGTCATCAAGACCCCCGAAGGTACCACGGTCGCGGTGCCGGGCTCGGAATCACATCGCCTGCCGCTGGACGGTCTCAGCTTCGCCGGCAAGTACTTGAAGGATGTCGACCGCTTGGAGATCGCCCGCCTTCAACTGGCAACCGGGGGGCCGATGGTTGACGTGTCGGGTGCCGTCGACGAAGCCACCGGCGCTGCCGTCGCGGATTTCGACATTCGTATCCGAGATGTGCCGTTGAAGGGCGTGGATCGCTATTGGGCCGCCGAATGGGCGCCGGACGTCTACGATTGGTGGACCGAAAACGTCAGCGCCGGCCAGGTTCCCAAGCTGGCAATGAAGACTCGGATCGAAAAACAATCGGCCGGCTGGCGCCTGGTTTCCGCGATCGGCGAAATGGAGATCAAGGACGCCACGGTGTCCTATCTGGAGGGCATGCCGCCGGTTACCGATGTGACGGGCCGCGCCGACTTCACCCACAAGCGGTTTGACCTCTTCGTCACCGGCGGCCGTTCGCAAGGGATGCAGGTCGAGGACGGCCTGATCTTTTTGACCGGCATTGACCGCGATCAGGAACGGGCCGAGATCACCGTCAATCTGGGCGGGGACTTGGACAAGGCCTTGGCCCTGATCGATCACGAGCCGCTGGGTTATGCGACGCAGATGGGGATCGATCCGAAGGGCGCAACCGGCAGCGCCAAGGTTCGCCTGAAGGTCGATTTGCCGCTTGCTCGTGATCTGCCTCTGGACGACGTCGATATAGCGGCCGAGGCCCGACTGCGCGGGGCTTCCGTCCCCGGCGCCTTGCATGGCTTCGACCTGTCCGACGCCGACCTCGACATGTCTATCGACAAGAAAGGCATGGATGTCAGGGGCTATGGCGCCGTGGCCAATATTCCGGCGGAGCTTTCCTGGCGCGAAAACTTCGGCGATACCGCTGCCTTCCGCACGATCCTGGACCTGTCCGGCCGGGTTCCGGACATGCAGAGGATCCGCGACCTGAATCTGGAATTGGGGCCGATCGACGACGACTACGTGCACGGGCCGTTCACCGCGGACTTGCGGTTCACCGTGTTGAAGGATCGCGACACGCGAATCGAGATCCGCGCCGATCTCGAAGAAGCCAGTGTCGATGTGCCGAAATTTAAGTGGTCAAAGCCGGCGGGCGTCGCCGGCCGGGCCGAGATCAATCTGTCGTTGCGCGATACCAAGGTGAAGAAGATCGATCACTTCGCGGTCTACGCGGAAGATCTGGCCGTCGCCGGACGGATCGGCTTCGATCACGACACGGCGGACATGCGTCGGATCGATTTCTCCCAGATTCTGTTCGGCCGAACGGACATGAAGGGCGCCCTGATCCGCAGGGCCGACGGTGCCTGGGATGTGGGATTTCATGGCGCCGGTCTGGACCTCTCGCCGTTTTGGGCGGAAATGACGGACAACAAGGATGATCGGGAAATCGGCAATTTCGTCTTTGCCGGCGAGTTCGACAAGGTCTGGTTGGACGAGCGCAAGGTGCTGAGCAACGTTTCGGCGACGTTCGACCATGCCGGTGACGTTTGGCGTACCGTGCTGCTGCGCTCGGTTTTGAACAAGGACGTCGCGGTCAACGTGACCCTGCAACCGGGCGCCGACGGCAACCGCGAACTGACGGTATCGACCGGCGACGCTGGTGAGGTGCTGCGCGCGGTCAAGGTCTATGACAACATGCGGGGCGGGGTGCTCAAGCTGACCGGCAAGTTCGACGACAGCCACCCTGACCGGCCGCTCGACGGGCGCATGGTGATCCGCGATTACCGCGTAACCCGGGCGCCGGCCTTGGCCCATCTGGTCAGCATCATGGCGTTGACCGGGATTCTCGATGCGTTGCAGGGCGATGGTCTTGGCTTCGCCGTCTTGGACATCCCCTTCACCATGCGCCGCGGGGTGGTCGAAATCAGAAACGCCCGCGCGGCCGGCACGTCATTGGGATTCACCGCGTCGGGCGCGCTGTACACGGACGCGGATGTCGTCGATTTGCAGGGCACCGTGGTCCCGGCCTATGCCTTGAACAGCGCCTTGGGCCGCATCCCGCTATTGGGCGGCCTGATCACCGGTGGTGAGAAAGGCAGCGGCCTGTTCGCGGCCAATTTCCGCCTGACCGGCCGCCAAGAAGACCCCGACGTGAACGTCAATCCGCTATCGGTCCTGACGCCGGGCTTTCTCCGCAAGCTGTTCGGTGTGTTCGGCGATCCGACCACCGATCCGGCGTCGGTGGGGTCCCTTGATCCGAATGCGGACCCCGCGACGGCGTCGCCCACACCGACCACAGACCCTTGATCTCGGTCCGTCGATGACCGTCCTGCCGCGCTGGGTTCCCGTTGACCGGCCTGCCGGTTTGGCCGTGATCCTTTTGGCCTTCATGGCCTTCTTGATGGTCCTGCGCTTGACCTTGTTCCCTGGCGGATCCGACGACGATGGAGAAATCCTGTACTATGCCCAGTCCTGGAGCCTGGCCTACAAGACCGGTCAGCCACCGCTCTATGCCTGGCTTTTGCTGGCGGTTCAATCGGTTCTGGGACCGTCGATCGGCGCCGTGATCGGTCTCAAGTACGCCTTGATCACGGCGTTCTATGCCTTCGCCTATCTGGCGGCGCGGCGTCTGTTGGCCGATCCGGCCCTCGCCGCCCTGGCGCCGCTTGGTCTGCTTGCCTGCTATTTCATCGGCTGGGAAACCCTGGTCACCTACAGTCATACGGTTCTGGCCATGGCCGCCATGGCGGCGAGCCTTTGGTTGCTGCTCCGCCTGGAAGACCGCGCCGGCGCCTGGGACCATCTGTGGCTGGCGTTTGCCGTGGCCGTCGGACTGATGGCGAAATATACGTTCGCGGTCTTCCTGGCGGCTCTGCTGTTCGCCGCCTGGCGTCATCCCGGCTTGCGCCCGCGGCTGCTGACGACGCCCTTTGTCCTGACGCTCGGGGCCGCCTTGGTTCCCGCGGGCGCGGTATTGGCCATGACCTGGGATGGCCTGGGCCAGGCGGCGTCGGCCGGCGGCCTTGGTCACGCCGATGGCGGCCGGCTGGCGGCGACCGGACAGGGATTGTGGCAGGCGCTGATCGCGTCCCTCGGCTTGTTGAGTCCGTTTCTCCCCCTGGCCGTGGTCTTGCAGCCGGGCGCGTTTCGCCCACTTGCCCGGCCGGGCGACCGCCTGGTGAATGTTGGGCGCTTCCTTGAGGCCTATCTCTTGGGGTTGGCCGTGATCATCGCACTGGCCATCGCCGTCATTGCCTTGCCCGACGTGCGCAACAACTGGATGGTCGTGTGGTTTCCCGCCGTTTTTTATGTGCTGCTGCGCCTCAAGGTTTACGGCGACAGCGCCGACGGCGCGGCCCACGGACGGCGCGCGCGCTGGTTGGCGACGGGGCTTATGGTCATCGCCATCGCCGTCCCGGCCGGTCTTGCAGGGCGGGCGGCTTGGGCGCCCGAAAACTGCCGCAAGTGCACCTTCTTCATCCCCTATGCGACGATGGCCGAGCGGCTTCAGGCCGCCGGGTTCCGCCGCGGGACCATCGTCGCCGATGACCGGCCCGCGCAACTGGCCGGCCCGTTGCGCGGCTATTTTCCCGATAGCCGTGTCCTCAGCACCCGCTGGGTCGATTACCTGCCGCCGGCGCCGCAGCCCGGTGACAGCGGCCAATGCCTGTTGATCTGGCAGGGGGACGCGGCGGCCGCAGGCGCGGTCAAGGCCCGGGCGGCGCAAGCGCTCGATATTCGACCGCCGTCCGATGTCGTGTCAGTGACGATGGAATTGGCGATCTCGGGCGCGCCCGGACGCGGGCGGGTCTGGTCCTACATGCTGTTCGATGCCATCGGCGACTGCCGTTAACGGCAGTCGCCGCGCCCTTCCGTCAATATCACGCCCAAGGTCGCGATCTTGTCATCGACCCAGGGCAGAACCACGGGCATCGGCGCGGTCAGCAGGCGATGTTCGGTGCGATAGGGAATGCCGGCCCCCAACAGCCCATTGACACCGCTGATCGCCGGCGATTTCGGATCGCCCGCCGCGTCCGCCGACCAAACCACCAGGCACTGCCCGCCAGCGTTCCCGCCCTGGGCGCCGGGTTGGACGGGGGGGATCACGTTCGGGTGTTTCGGGCTGATCACCCGGACCTTGGGGAACCGGGCGCGCAGATTTCCCGGTAGGGGGTCCGGGGTGAAGGTGGCGACAATGGTCCCGCCGGTGAAGCCCAAGGCACGGATTTGATCGGCTAAATCGGCATAGGGAATGTGATGTTGGCAACGCCCGCAGAACGCCGGTTCGGCGATGAACTTGGTGATCAATCCCAGGGGAGCGACGAGCAAACAAACGGATATCATGGCCCCGTAAAGCCGCAGTTCGCCCGGCTCGGGGCGTTTGCTCTCGACCCGCAGCAGCAGCCATACCGGCAACAGCAGCAGGACCAGCATGTAATGCGTGCGAATTCGGAATTCCGGCAGCAACAGGCTGCCGACGAGAGTGATGCCGGCCACCAACAAGAGATGCAGGCCGATCACGCGGGCCATGGGGTGCGCCTTCTGATCCGTTTGCCGCGCGGAATGGCGCAGGGTCCGCCAAAAACAGGCCAGGGCGAACAGCCAGAACGGCGTCAAAAAACCGATCCCGGCGCGCAGCG
>JANQIJ010000178.1 GCA_028282185.1 Rhodospirillales bacterium | reverse complement strand
AGGCGGCCCGCACCCGGTCCAGGCCGGAAAAGGCGGCGACCAGCATGACCAGGGTCGAGCGGGGCAGGTGGAAGTTGGTCATCATCAGGGCGCAGGCCTTGAACCGGTATCCCGGCGTGATGAAGATGTCGGTCTCGCCCTGAAACGGCCGCACCGTGCCGTCGTCTTGGGCGAGCCCGACATCTTCATCACGCCGGGATACCCGTTCAAGGCCTGCGACCTGATGATGACCAACTTCCACCTGCCCCGCTCGACCCTGTTCATGCTGGTCGCCGCCTTTTCCGGCCTGGACCGGATGCGGGCCGCCTATGCCCACGCCGTCGACCAGGGCTACCGGTTCTATTCCTATGGCGACGCCTGCCTGTTGGAACGGATAGAGCCGGAATGAAAGCGCCATGACCGGTCTGACCTTCACCCTCAGCCATGTGGACGGCCGCGCCCGCCGGGGCCGCCTGGACACCGCCCACGGCGCCATCGAAACGCCGGCCTTCATGCCCGTGGGCACGGCGGCGACGGTCAAGGCCATGACCCCCGACGCGGTCCGGGCCACCGGCGCGCAATGCATCCTGGGAAACACCTATCACCTGATGCTCAGACCGGGGGCTGAGCGCATCCGCCGCTTGGGCGGCCTGCACGAGTTCATGAACTGGCCCGGGCCGATCCTGACCGACAGCGGCGGGTTCCAGGTCTGGTCGCTGAAAGACCTGCGCAAGCTGACCGAGGACGGCGTCACCTTCAAGTCCCATATCGACGGCGCGCGGCATGAACTGACGCCGGAAAGCTGCATGGACATTCAGAACGCGCTGGACGCGGACATCACCATGGTGCTGGACGAATGCACGCCCTTCGGCGTCGACGGGGACACGGCCCGCGCCAGCATGGAGCTCTCCATGCGCTGGGCCCGGCGAAGCCGGAAGGCGTTCGAAGACCGTCCGGGATATGGATTGTTCGGGATCGTTCAGGGCGGCGTCTATCCCGAGCTGCGCCGTGAATCGGCGGAACGGCTCCAAGCCGTCGGTTTCGACGGCTATGCCGTGGGCGGCCTGGCCGTCGGCGAGGGGCCCGAGTTGATGCTGGCGACCTTGGACACGACGACAACGCACTTGCCCGACGACAGGCCCCGCTACCTGATGGGCGTCGGCAAGCCGGAAGACCTGGTCAACGCCGTGGAACTCGGCATCGACATGTTCGATTGCGTGCTGCCGACCCGGTCCGGGCGCACGGATCAGGCTTTCACCCGGCGCGGGCAACTCAATATGAGAAACGCCCGGCACAAGGACGACCCCCGCCCGCTGGACCCGGACTGCGCCTGCCCCGCCTGCGCCGATTATTCCCGGGCCTATCTGCATCATCTGGTGCAGGCCCGGGAAATCCTGGGCCTGATGCTGCTCACCTGGCACAATCTGCATTATTATCAGGAACTCATGGCGGGCATGCGCCAGGCCATCGAAGCGGGCAGCTTCGCGGACTTCAAAAGAGACTTCCTCGCCCAGCAGGCGGCGGGGGACATCGAACCCTTGAACGGAACGGATGCATGAGCCAAGAGGAAACCCATGACCTGACCCAGCTGGGCCGGGCCTCGGAGATACCCGGCGACCCGGAAGCGGCGGTCCTGGAATGCGTGGCCAACCCCCATCCGGACCGGGACTACCTGATCCGCTTCGCCTGTCCGGAATTCACCTCGGTCTGCCCGGTGACGGGCCAGCCGGACTTCGCCCATCTGGTGATCGATTACGCCCCCGATGCACTTATCGTCGAAAGCAAGTCGTTGAAGCTCTATCTCGGCAGTTTCCGTAACCACGCCGGCTTTCACGAAGCCTGCACCATCGCCGTCGCCAAGAAGATCGAAAGCGCCGCCCAGCCCAAGTGGCTCCGCATCGGCGGCTATTGGTATCCGCGCGGCGGTATCCCCATCGACGTGTTCCATGAGAGGGGCAGCCCGCCCGACGGCCTTTGGGTGCCGGATCAGGGCGTCCAGCCTTATAGAGGGCGCGGCTAGAGCGTGTCAGAGCCTATTAATCAATGATTGACCGGCCGGGGATGGTCGAAGGCAACGAACGGATCAGCCGGTCTGCGCCTTGTCGTCCCGGGCCGGGGTCGGCCAGGCGCGGTCCCGTTCGACCGCATGGCCGAAGTAGCCGATCAGGTCGATGAAGCTTTTCACCACGGACAAGTTGGGAATACTGTCCAGCACCCGGGCATGGCTGTCGACCGGGGCCAGGCTCAGTTCGTCGTCGGGCTGGCTTTCGCGATATTCCTGCAACGCGCGATGGGCGTTCTGCGGATCGGTGATGATGTAGAAGTCCGGGTCCTTTCTGGACTGCAAGATCAGGAATTCCATGGCCTGTCTCCTCGTTACCGCGGGCCGCGCCGGAGGGGGCGCAATATAAACGACCATATATTGCGTGTTCCGCGATATATGTCCGAATTCAACGAACTAACGGCAACATTTTGTAGGAAACGCCCAATATGGGCAAGGGACGCCCGGGTGCCGACGGCTTCTGGCCCGGTTTCAGGTCCCGCCCGGGCCGCGATAGACACAGCCGGTGGTGTCGTTTTCCCGAAGTTCGATCTCGCTAAGTCCTTGAAGACGAGTCGATATTCGCTCCCACAGCCAGATCGCGATCATCTCCGTCGTCGGGTTTTCGAGCCCGGGCACCTCGTTCAACAGGCAATGGTCGATCTCATCGAGAACCGGGCGAACGACGGCCGCGACCTCGGCGAAATCCATGATCCAGCCCTCCGATTCGCGAAGCGGCCCGGTGACCCCGACCTTCAGGCGGAAGGTGTTGCCATGCAGGCGCGAACAGATATGGCTCGCCGGCAGTTTCGGCAGGCGCCGGGCGGATTCGAAGCCGAAAGCGTGATAGATGGTCAGGGGACCGGTCATGACGCCAGGCATCCGACGTCCTGGTTTTCCCAAAGTTCGACCGTGACCAGGCCGCCGGCCAGCACCGCCGCCAGGCGGTCCTTGAGGTAACGCGCCAGGTTTTCCGTCGACGGGTTTTCCAACCCGGGCAGGTCGTTCAGGTAGTGGTGATCGACGGCGGCCAGGACGTTTTCGACCCGGGCGCACATGTCGGCCGGATCGATCAGCCAGTCCCGATCGGGGTCGATCGCCCCGCGCCAGCGAACCCGCAGTTGGAAAGTATGGCCGTGCAGCCGGGCCGCCCGATGGCCCGCCGGCACGCCCGGCAGTTGCTGGGCGGCGACGAACTCGAAGTCCATGAAACGCTCGACGGTCCGGATCATGGTCCCGGGGTTTAGACCATTCACCCGATGAACGGAAGCCCCGGCGACCGCTTGACCTAACTCAAGGCCATACGAGCGCGAACGCGCCATGGTTTCGCGATTGATGTGACGTCCATTTGAAAGTCGAAGCCATGGACCTGGAAAAACTCAAAACCGTAATGGAAGCCCGCTTGGCCGAATTGCAGGCGGAAGTCAACGAGATCGACCATACGCTGCGCGAGGAGCCCAACAAGGACGTGGAAGACCGGGCCCAGGAATCCGAAGGCGACGAGGTTCTGGAAGGCCTGGGCAACCAGGCGCTTGAGGAAATCGCCGAGATCGAGGCGGCCTTGAAACGGATGGAGTTGGGCAGCTACGGTGAATGCACCCATTGCGGCGCGGAAATCGCCCCTGCCCGCCTGGAGACCATGCCCGCCGCCGCCCATTGCATCGACTGCGCGGCCTGACGCCGCGCCCCATCGCGACGCTGCGGCGGCCCCTGTTTAACTGTCCAAGTCAATGGCAACGACCCTGTTGACCGGTGGCGCCAGGCGCTCGATCCGCTTGCCGGTCAGGGTCGTGACCTCGATCCGCGCGATGCCCTTGGCGCCCGGCAGAGCGAAATAGAGGTCCGGCGTCGGATCGGTCATCAAGCCGGTCGAGGTCACCAGGCGCCGTTCATGGACCGTGCCCGTATCCGTGGTCACGCGAACCAAGGCGCCGGCCGCGGCCGGCGCATCGGGCAGGCGCACGGTGACGAAGGTCTCCGTCGTCTTGTTCAGATAGGCCTTCAACGGCCCGTCCATGTTGAGCCACAGCACGTCCGGCCGGCCGTCGGCGTCGATGTCCATGATCACCGGCGATTGCCCGAATTCGGCATTGTCCAGGTTGAGCCCCGGTACCTGGAAAAACGCCGGGGCCGCGCCGTTCCCGGCGCTCAACTGCAACAGCGCCTTGCCGGGCAGGGGCGCCAGCTTGTGCAGCGGCCATTTGATGTAGTTCTGGGCGACCAACAGGTCCTGCGCGCCGTCGTTGTTCAGATCTTCGAACTGGGCGCCCCAGGCGAAGCCGTAGCCGTCCAGCTGCATCGCCTGCGTCACGTCGGCGAACTTCAGACCGCCGTCGTTGCGCATCATGATCCAATCGATGTTGTGTCGCTGGTCGTCACGGATGTCGCCGGCGGTCAGGAACTTGGGGATCGACGTCCCGGCGTTGGACGCGAAGATGTCCAGATCGCCGTCCCGGTCCATGTCGCCCACGGCCAGACCCATCCAAAAGCCGTAACCGGTCTTGGTCCAAACGTTCCGGAAGGTGCCGTCGCCCAGGTTTTCCAGAATTTCCACCTCGCCCGTGTTCTGCGACAGAATCAGGTCCTGATCGCCATCGCCGTCCAGGTTGGCGAAGGTCGCGTGGAAGGTGTTCTGCAGCCCGGCGACGCCCGCTTGATGGGTTATGTCGGTGAATTTCAAGCCACCGTCGTTGCGCAGCAGGATGTTCTTCTTAGCATGCGTCGGGTCGTTGAAGGTGGCACTGCGGAACGACGGGAAGGCAACGAAGACGGAGAGATACAGATCCGCGTCGCCGTCCTGGTCGATGTCGGCGACGGAAACGCTGAGCGCCACGGAGTCGGCGGGCAACTCGATCGCGATGTCGCGCGCCGCAAACCGGCCGCCATGATTGACATGGGCCACCAGGCCGTCGTCCCGCGTGACCAACAGATCGACATCGCCGTCGTTGTCGATATCGGTCGCGGCGGCGCCATGGCTCGCCACCGCGCCCTTGCCGAGGCCGGCCGCACGGGCGATGTCGGTCAGCTTGCCGTCACGGAAGGCCAGCAGCATGTCCGCCTGGCCGCGCCCGCCGCCCAGGAAAACCTCGTGCCGGCCGTCGCCGTCAACGTCGATCACCGCAGCACCGGAGAAAGGATGGCTCGGCTCTTCCCAGACATGGGTGAAGGGCGTCGGAATTTCCTGGAATGCCGGCACACCGCCCGGCGGCATCATCAAATGGCTGTCCTCGAAGGTCGGCAGGCAGGCGGCGGCCAGCAAACCGACCGCGGCGACGAAAGATGAACGCAAGACCGATTGACCCATGGCGGGGCACCTCCAAAACTGAGCCCGCCGGGATCGGCGGGGCGCCTTTACTTAAGCGGAATGGAATATGCTGCCAAGACCCTCGCCGGAGTCTCACTCAGGCGTGAAAGGCCGTGACCATCGGCCGCAGGGTCCTTGCCACCGCTTTCGCGGTAGATTGGCCAAGGCGCTTGAAACCCCATTGATCGGATCGCAATAATCATCATCGGCTTGCGACCTATGGTCGTGTCCGGACAGCGTTGGTGTGGGGGCGTCGAATGTCGACGGAAGAGTTCTCCTTTCAATCGGAACTGCAAGAACTTGGCGCACTGATCGATCAGCTTTCTCAGCAAAAAATCGCGATCGAACAGGCGAACCTGAAGTCAAAGACGATCATTGGGAACATTCGCAGAGAGCTGTCCGCCGCGGACGGTGACGACGGAGAAAGAGGTCCCAACCTGGGTCTCGCCGAGGCGCTTACCAAGAGCTCCGGCGACGTCGCTCGGGCAGGTTACTCCATGCTGGTGCTGATCAACGGCGCCGCGGCGATTGCCGTGCTGACCTTGATTGGCAATCTGGCCCGGCGCGATGATTCCTCGTGGAAGGTTGCCGTGGAAAACCTGCAAGGGTCAATGCTCGGCTTTGGGTTTGGCCTGGCGCTTTCGGTATTGGGCGTTTTCCTGGCGTTCCTTGCACTCCGCGGCCAGACTCTGAAAGCTCTAAAATCCGAAACGCCTGACGACGGCGAACACTGTCTCTGGGTTGCGTCCATCTGCGGATTCTTTAGCCTGATTTTCTTCTTTGTCGGCCTTGGTCTCGGCTTCTCAGGCATCAAGCAAGTGACCACCAAAGACGAACCGACGACCTTGGAACAATCGGTAAAGCGGATCGACGAGAAGACGAAAGGGATCGCCGAAAAAGTCGGCACCATCGAAGGCAGACTGAATTCTCTTGCCAATGAGTTGGGCTCCGACGAAAAGACGATTCATTCCCCTCCGCCATCCAACGAACAAGAACCGAAATAAGACTAATCGCCGCGCCGGATCAGCCAGCCCATGAGCAGCGTCGCCAGGACGGCGCCGACGATCTGCGCGGCGATGAAGCCGGGGGCGTCCACCGGCCGGATGCCCGAAAAGGTATCGGTCAGCGCACGCGCCACGGTGACGGCGGGATTGGCGAAACTGGTCGATGCCGTGAACCAATAACCGGCGGTGATATAAAGCCCCACCGAGTAGGCCACAGCCTGAGGCTGGGCCTTGAGAACACCGAGGATGGTCGCAACCAGCCCGAAACAGGCAACCGCTTCGGCCAGCCATTGCGCCCCGCCGGTCCGCGCCTTGGTCGACGCCTGGACGATGTCGAGGCCGAACATGGCATGGGCCAGCCAGACCCCGGCGATCGCGGCGGCGATCTGAACCAGAACATAGAACAGCGCGTCCCGGCCGGCGATTTCCCGGCGGATCAGGAAGGCCAGGGTCACCGCCGGATTGAAATGGGCGCCGGAAATCGGCCCCAGCATGAGGATCAGGACGACCAGGATTGCGCCTGTGGCGATCGTATTGCCCAAGAGCGCCATGGCAACCTGGCCGCCGGCCAGAGTCTCGCCCATGATGCCCGATCCGACCACCGTGGCCAGCAGCAGCGCCGTGCCCAGCGCTTCCGCCGTCAGGCGGCGCGGCATGTCAACTTCGGCCATGGCGCCTCTTCGTTTCTATATTTCTAAAAGTTTCGAAATTTTATATCCGCATGGGCCAGCGGGAATCAACCGGAATTGCCGATGGGCAGGCATCCTGACCTGCGGCGGAGACTGATCGTGAAGCCCCATCGCCGCGGCGTGACTTTTCGGACGGAAGCAGCGCCGGTGGCGGAAAAGCCGGCGACGACGGTAATGGTTGGCCGGGTCAGGTGAAATCGAAGCCACGTTTCTTCAAGGCCGCGCGCAGATGGTCGCGCGGCCGTTTCGAGAACTTGGCATGCACGTCATGGGACCAGCTGTCGTCGGTGGTGTCCTTGCCGATGGCGTCGTAATGGGCCCTCAGGTCGGGGTCGTAGGCCGCCATGGCGGCCAGCGCCGCTTCCAGGTCATAGCGTTCATGATGGATCATGCCGCTTTTCGGCATGCGGGGTTTCTGCTTCGGCGCCTCCGCCGGATATCCCAGACACATGCCGAAGACGACATAGACCCGGTCCGGCAGGCCCAGGATCTCCGCGACTGCTTCCGGGTCGTTCCGCATGGCGCCGATCATCACCCCCCGAATGCCCAGGCTATCCGCCGCCAGGTAGGTCGACATGCCGACCAAGGCCGCGTCGATGGTGGCAACCAGGCCCAGTTCCATGTTGTTGTCGGAAAGATCATGGCCGTTCTTTTGAAACGCCGCCTCGATCCGCGTCAGGTCGGCGCAGAAAGCCAGGAACAGGGGGCAGTCGATGATGTGTTGCTGGTTGCCGCCGACGGCGGCGAGTTTCGCGCGGGTGTCCGGATCGCGCACCTGAATGACGGAATAGGCCTGCAGGTTCGACGACGTGGGCGCGCGGAAGGCGGCCTCCAGGATCACTTCCACCATGGCGTCGGTGACCGGGTCGTCCGCATACTTTCGGATCGATCGCCGGTTCTTCAACACTTCGATGGTTTCGCTGGTGACCGTTTGATGGCGATCGCGTTGCTCGGGGGCGTCGGGCATGAGATGTTTCCTCTTATTCGTGTTCGTTCGTCGGGAATGAGACGACGAGCGCGGGGCGCCGCCGCGCCAACTGAGACCGATGATCCTCGGGAGCTTAGCCCATGCGCTCCTTCAACCCATTCTTTCTTTCAACACCGGCCCCACGTCCATGGGCGTGTCCAGGATCGCCACGCCGGCGGCCGACAAGGCATCGGCCTTGGACTTGTAGGTCCCCTTGTCGCCCATGACGATGGCGCCGGCATGGCCCATCTTCTTGCCCGGAGGGGCGGCGCCGCCGGCGATGAAGGCGGCCATGGGCTTGTCCATTCCGGCGGCGTATTCCGCCGCGTGCTCTTCCATGGCGCCACCGATTTCGCCGACCATGACCACGGCGTCCGTCTTCTCGAACTCGTCCAGGGCGATCAGCGCGTCCCGGGTCGTGGTGCCGATGATGGGGTCGCCCCCAATACCTATAAATGCGGATATTCCAAATCCCGCCGACACGACGTTCAGCGCCATGAGCGTGCCGAGCGAGCCGGAACGGGAGATGATGCCCACGTTGCCTGCACGGAAGATCTTCTCGTTGAAGGCGGGCATGAAGCCGGTGAAGCATTCGCCGGGCGTCACGCCGCCGGCCGTGTTGGGGCCGATGATCCTGGTGCCGCGCTCGGCCGCCGCCGCCATCATGTACATGACGTCCTGCACCGGGATATGCTCGGTCAGGCAGACGATGGCCTTGGCGCCGGCCTCGATGGCGTCAAGCGCCGCCGCCTTGGCGCCCATGGGCGGGATGAACAGGATGGAGACGTCGAAGCCGCCCTGTCCTGTATCCTTCAGCCCCTTCATGGCATCCACGGCGGAGCCGAAGACCGGCAGGCCGATGTGTTCCGTACCGGCCTTTTTCGGGTTCACGCCGCCGACGATCTTGGTGCCGTATTCGATC
>JANQIJ010000164.1 GCA_028282185.1 Rhodospirillales bacterium | reverse complement strand
GTGATCGCCGCCGTCAGCGTCGTCTTACCATGGTCAACGTGACCAATCGTGCCGATGTTGCAGTGCGGCTTCGTACGCTCAAACTTCTCTTTCGCCATCGCTACCCGTTCCCTGGATCTGACCAGTTAAACCCAATTCGCGACCGTGACTGCGGGCCGCTCCATTTCGACCGAATGCCCAAAGTGCGGGACCTTTCCGGGCAAGACCCCAAGCGGGTCAAGCGCAGGTCCAATCGCGGGACGTTGGAGCGGGTGATGGGAATCGAACCCACGTAACCAGCTTGGAAGGCTGGGGCTTTACCATTAAGCTACACCCGCACAGCCCGGACGCGCTTCAGGCAACCGCCCGCATAGCGATCCGGCTGCTTTCCCCGCGCCTGTCCCACATTCCCGCAAAAAACCGCAGCGCATGGTGGAGGGAGTTGGATTCGAACCAACGTAGGCTAAGCCAACGGGTTTACAGCCCGTCCCCTTTAACCACTCGGGCATCCCTCCGGGAATGCGTCAACGGCGTTACATGGAACATGTATCGGCGGCGTGCGGTGTATGACCTGGGTAACCCGATGTCAACTCCCCTGCGGCCCAACAAATCACCTGTTTTGCAGGATTTCGCGGAACCGTGAAATCGGCCCCTTCAACCGGTTGCGCCGGCCTCCCCGCGCGCGTAGGGAGAGTGGATGACAAAGCACCGTAAGGACAAGCGCGGCGGCAAGCCGTCCCACCAGCCCAGACGAGGCGGTAAACCGACGGACCAGCGCGGCAAGGCTCTTTGGCTCTACGGTCTTCACCCGGTAACCGCCGCGCTTAGAAATCCGGCGAGAAAAGCCGTGAAACTGGTGGCGACCCGCCAAGCGGCGGAGCGGCTTCAAGCGGGCGTTCCCGACTTGACCATTCCTGTGGAGATCGCCGATTCGGCAAGCGTCGCGGCGCTTGTACCGGAAGACGCTGTGCATCAGGGCTTGGCGCTGAACTGCACCCCGTTAAGCCAACCCCATATCGAGGATCTGGTGGAGATCCCGGATGCGCCGTCCGCTCTGGTCGTGCTGGATCAGGTTACCGACCCGCATAATGTGGGGGCGATATTACGCACATCGGCGGTCTTCGGCGCAGGAGCCGTGATCGTTCAAGACCGCCATGCACCGCCGGAATCCGGTGTCCTGGCGAAGTCGGCCAGTGGCGCGCTGGAGCATGTGCCACTGATCCGCATCGGCAATCTGGCCCGTAGTTTGGATGTCCTAAAACAGGCCGGCTACTGGATCGTCGGGTTGGATGGCGACGCGGAGGCGGGCCTGGACGGGCTTGGCGACAAAGGCAAGACCGCGCTGGTCCTGGGGGCCGAAGGCCAGGGCCTGCGCCGGTTGACCGCGGAAACCTGCGATTTTCTGGTTAAGATCCCGATGACGCCGAACGCGGTCGGTAGTCTGAACGTTTCGAACGCCGCCGCCGTCGCCCTATACGAACTGGCCCGGGCCAGCCGCCGGGATCACCCGGCGTCCCAGACATAAAGTCTCGCCCGGGTTCAGGAAAACAGCATCACCGGTTCCTGCAGCAAATAGAATTCGGCCCTGGGCGTGACGTCGGTAATGACGAAGCGGAATTCCACATGCGCGCCGACATTGACATGCCCGTCGAGAAACCGGACCCGGTCGTGCGGTTCGGCGATACGCTCCCCGTTCCGGAACCGGTTGGACCGGAAACCGGCCGTGTCCACCCGTTGGGTCTGATTGAAGGAAAGCCCGTCCCAGTAGTCGCTGGGCTGGGTCAACTCCTCCTGCAATTCGATGTCGAAACCGATCCAAGCACCCGGCGCGACATTGCGCACCCGCGTGACCACGAATAGCTGCATGAAAGCCGCGCCGCCGGTGGCGCGCGACCGGTTCCGGATGGCGATCGTGCCCGGTCCGGGTCCGGAAAAGTCCTGCTCGATAACGATTGGGTCCGACTGGGTGCCGGTGCCGCTGACCGATAAAATACGAAAGCCGCCCAGTTGGTCGCTGAACGAGAAAACCCCGGCGTCGTGCCAGACCGGGTCGCTGGAGTGCGCCCCTCCAACACCGGCAAACGCGAAGCCCAGCGCCAACAGGAACGCGCATAGGCCGCGAAAACCGCGGTTCGTTAACGACAGCATCCTCATGAGCCTCCCGCCGAGGAATCATATAAGGAAACGATAGCGATCTCCAAACACTGGTTCGTGTATACCCCCTATGCCGGTGCCACGCCCGGCGGCAGTGGACTTCACCCCGATCTGTCCGCGTTGCGCACGGACCGCCGGGAGGATAGACAGGCGCTGAGACGGTCGGACCGCCGGCCCGGCGCGGCCGCCCGCCCCTCGGCCCCTGCGCATATCGCAGAGCAGCGGGAAGAATGAATCGAACCGGCAGGCTAGCCCGATGCTGTACCTGATTGTCCTTTGGACGCTGATCGCCCTTGCATCGCTGCGCCTCAGCCTGCTGATTCTGCCGGCCCACGGCCATTCCAAGTCCGCCGAAACGCCGGATTTCGAGCCGCTGTTCGTGCATTTATGGGTCGGCCTGACGCTGATCGGTGGCATCCTGACCGCACTTGCCCATTTCTTCCCCTTGCGGCCTGAATTGGGTGCGACCGGCCTTGCGGTCCTGCTGCTCGATCTGGTCCGCAGACGGGTACGGGACTCCCTGGCGCTGCTTCTGCCCCGCCCGTCCATCCCGGGCGGTTTGGTTGCGTTGGCCGCCGTGGCGTCTGCCGCGTTTTTCGCTTCCCAACAGGTCGTCTATTTCGATACCGCCTTTTATCACCTGCAGCTCTCCCGCCTTCTGGCCGACTATGGCGCGATCCCGGGGATCGTCGCCCTGCATCCCAATTTCGGCCAATCCTCCCTGTGGTTCGCCATGATCGCCCCGACCCTGGCCGGCGGCGCGGACGGGTTCGGGGCGACAACCTTCAACGGCTACATCTGTGCGCTGGCGGCCATGCAGGTGGGCGCTTCATTGAGGCGCGCCGCCGTTGGCGGGGCCGCACTTCCGGATTGGATCGCCGGCATCGGCTATGCGGTGGTCCTGGCGTGCGCCCTACGCTGGGGCATGGTGGCGTCGGCGTCGCCGGACCTGCCGGTGATGATTGTCACCGTCACCGCCGCATGGCTGCTTGCCCGCAGCCCGGCCAGCCTGACGGCAAGCGCGGGGCCGGCAACGCTTCTTTGTGCATTTGCGGCGGCCATCAAACTTTCCGCCGCCCCCTTGCTGGCCATCGCCGGATTGAAGCTACTGTGGGACGCCAGAAAGGCGTTTCGCCCGGCCATCCCCTTTGCCGCCCTGGCGGTTCTGTGCGTGGCCGGCATAGCCATGCTGGGTGAAAGGGCCAGCGGGTGCCTTGCCTATCCGGTTTCCTTCACCTGCCTCGACCGGGCCTGGACCCCCGCCCCGGAGGCGCTGGCCGGCCACACGCAACTGATCGCGTCAGCGGCGCGCGGCGGCGGCAGGACATTGCCGCCCGAGACGCCCGTGTTGGGGGTCTTCACGACCTGGATGACCCGCGACAAGAGCGGGGCGGTTCTGGTCGGCGGCGCCGTCTTGCTGGGAATAGCCTTTCTCCTTGCAGCCGC
>JANQIJ010000157.1 GCA_028282185.1 Rhodospirillales bacterium | reverse complement strand
AGCTGCGCTTGGCGGTCGCCGCGCTGCCCTGGGACCCGGGGCGCGAGAATGTTATAACCGCACCGGCAGACAGCGGAGACAGCGCGCGATGATGGCGCCCGATCGTGATTCCGATGACATCGATCAGGAGAGCGACGCCTTCCAGCGGCGGGCGTCAGGCGAAGGCGGTCAGGCCGCCCCGGCGACGCAAACGGCGGCACAGAACCCGACCTTGGTGGTCGTCACCGGGGTTTCCGGCGCCGGCAAGTCCTCGGCCCTGAAGGCGCTCGAGGACATGGGCTTCGAAGCAATCGACAACGTGCCCCTATCGCTGTTGGACCGTCTGGTGGCGCCGGGCCTGTTTCCCCGGCACCTGGCCGTCGGCGTCGATATCCGGACCCGCGACTTCGCCGCCGATACCTTCCTTGGACAGCTGTCCGACTTGCGCAAGCGCCAGGACGTGGCGGCGCGGGTTCTTTTCCTGGATTGCGACGATCAGGTGCTCGGTCGGCGATATGCGGAAACCCGCCGGCGTCACCCACTGGCCATCGACCGGCCGGTTGCCGACGGCATTCGCCAGGAGCGGGCACTGCTGCTGCCGATCCGGGAACGGGCCGGCGTGATCCTGGATACTTCCGACATGTCGCTGGGTGATTTGAAGGCGGCGATGGAGGTTCATTTTCGGACCGACGCCAACCCGGGTTTGCCGATATTCGTGGTTTCGTTCTCATTCCGCCGCGGTCTGCCCCGCGATGCCGATTTGGTGTTCGACGTCCGGTTCTTGGACAATCCCCATTACGATCTCGACCTGCGGCCGCTGACGGGGCTCGATCCCGCGGTCGGCCGACATGTGGAAATGGACCCGGCCTACGGCGGTTTCTTCGATGACCTGACCGGACTGCTGGCGCCGCTGTTGCCGCGCTATGCCGCCGAAGGCAAAAGCTATCTGACCATTGCCGTCGGCTGTACGGGCGGCCGGCATCGCTCGGTGTTCGTTGCCGAACGCCTTGGTGCCTGGCTGGGCGCGCAAGGCGAAAAGGTGCGGATTCGCCATCGTGACTTGAACAAAGCCGGGGAATAGCCTCAATATCCCAGGGCCGGCCGCCTCAATGGCCCGCAGTCAACCGGCCGACCGCCGGCGCGACGGATGTCAATCTGGCGCGAACCAGGGAAGGATTGCCCCCAATATGATCGGAATGGTCGTCGTCACCCATGGCCAATTGGCGACGGAAATGATCTCCGCCATGGAACATGTGGTCGGACCGCAGCGTGCCGTGGCCGCCGTCTGCATCGGGCCGGAAGATGACATGGAGATGCGCCGCGCGGAGATCATGGAACGGGTCGAGCAAGTCGACGGCGGCAGCGGCGTCGTCGTCCTGACCGACATGTTCGGCGGTACGCCGTCGAACCTTGCGATATCGATCATGGACCGGGCCAATGTCGAGGTCATTGCCGGGATCAATCTGCCGATGTTGGTCAAGCTGGCCAGCGTTCGCGATTCCGAGGCCTTGACCCAGGCGGCGCAGTCGGCCCAGGAAGCCGGCCGCAAGTATATCAACGTGGCCTCCCAGATGCTCACACAGGAAGCGCGCTAGGTCCCCGGTCCTCGCGCGAAGGCAACGACGCCATGCCGAGCAAAACCGTCACAATCGTCAACATGCGGGGTCTGCACGCGCGGGCGGCAGCCAAATTCGCCCAGACGGCCGGCGGTTTCGACGCCGTGGTCGAGGTTTCCAAGGATGGCCAGACCGTGGGCGGCCGATCGATCATGGGTCTGATGATGCTTGCCGCGGCGCCCGGCACAGCGATCGAAATCGCTTGCTCAGGGCCGCAGGCAGAGGACGCTTTCGTCGCCTTGGTGACCTTGGTCGAAGACGGGTTCCACGAAGAGCTTTCGGGTTCGAAATGATTAACCGCAGGATAGGCCGGCTATGATGGCGCGCAAGGAAATGCGCTTTCAGGGCCTGGGGGTTTCCCCCGGTATCGCGCAGGGGCCCGTCTACCTGCGGGAAGCCGGGGTTCTTGACGTGCCTGAGCATCGTTTGCCGAAGAAGAAGGTCGATGCGGAATTGAAACGATTTTCCGCGGCGGTGATCCTGGCCCGGCGCCAGATCAAGCGGCTGAAGGCCGACGCCGCCGGCGACGCGGTGACGGAAGAAATGGACTTCCTGTTCGACGCTTATCTGCAAATGCTCAAGGATTCGCGCCTGGTGCGGGGCGCCAGGGAACAGATCCTGGGCGCCCGGATGAACGCCGAGGCCGCCGTGCAAGGCCAGCTCAACGACATCATCCATGCCTTCCAGGCCATGGACAATGCCTATATCGCCGCCCGGGTGGATGACGTCCGTGATGTCGGCAATCGGATCATCCGCAATTTGATGCGCGAACCGCTGAAACCGTTCAGTCAGGCACCGGCCGGGTCGGTGGTTGTCGCCGACCAGTTGTCGCCGGCGGATACGGCGCAATTGGATCCCGCGCGGATCGTCGGCGCGGCCACGGTTTTGGGCGGGGCCGAGGGCCATACCGCGATCATGGCCCGGGCGCTGGGCATTCCCCTGGTGCTCGGGATTGCCGGCCTGACGGGGCGGGTTCGCCCGGGCGACCAGGTGATCGTCGACGGCGACCGGGGTACGGTCGTCGTCAATCCGATGCGCCGCACCCTTGAGGTCTATCGCCAACTGCGCAGCGACGCCTTGAAGGAAGCGGAAAAACTCGGCCACATGCGCAGCGTTCGCGCCGTGACCCGCGATCAGGTGCCGGTCAACCTGCAGGCCAATGTGGAACTGCCCGTTGAAATGGAGATGGTGAAGCGTAACGGGGCCCAGGGAATCGGCCTGCTGCGCACCGAATTCCTTTACATGAACCGTGACGACATTCCCGGCGAGGACGAGCAATATGAAACCCTCAGCGCCATCGTCCGGACGATGGACGGCGAGACGGTGACGATCCGCACGCTGGACGTGGGCGGTGAAAAACCGGCGCAGGCGCTGCTGGGCGATCTGGGCGAGGCCGCCGCCTCGGCCCTTGGCCTGCGCGGCATTCGCTTGTCGCTTTTGCACCGCCAGACCATGGAGACCCAGCTGGCGGCGATTCTCCGGGCCGCGCGGCACGGGCCGGTGCGCATTCTATTGCCCATGGTCTCGACCGGGGCCGAGGTCCGGCAGGCACGCAAGGCTCTGAGGAAGGTCGTGACTCGATTGAAGCGGCGCGGACAAAAACTGCCCGACCCCCTGCCGCCCCTGGGCGTGATGATCGAGGTGCCGGCGGCGGCACTTTCCGCCGACGCCTTGGCTCAGGCGGCCGATTTTTTCGCCATCGGCTCCAACGACCTGACCATGTATACCCTGGCGACGGACCGAACCAATGAGCATGTCGCCCATCTTTACGACCCGTTGCATCCGGCCGTGCTGCGCTTGATCCAATTCGCCGCCCAGGCGGCGCTGCGCGCGCGCATTCCGATCAGCGTCTGCGGCGAAATGGCGGGCGACCCCCGGTATACGCCGCTGCTGCTTGGCCTGGGCCTGCGTGAACTTTCCATGGCCGCGGCCAAGATCCCGGTGATCAAGCAACGGATTCGCGAGATGGAGATGGCGGCGGCCGGCCTGCGCGCCGATGCGATCATGGGGCAGGTCGATCCCGGTCGCATCGCCACCCTGTTGGACGACTTCAACGGGACCACCTAACGGCATGATTCCAATTGCCAATTCGTGATCGCCGAGAGCGCTGCTTCAGGTGCTTCCAGGGGCGTCATATGACCGCAATCCTCGATCACCGTCAGGCGTGCCCCCGGGATGCCGTCGGCCAGCTCCCGCGCCTCCTCCTCGGACCGCAGTTCGTCCTGCCGCGACCAGATGACCAGGGTCGGGCAAGCGATCCGGCTGAGCCCCGGGCGGCCGTCCGCCCGGTCCAGCGCCAATTGGTTGAGAAAGGCATCCGTGCCCAGGCGCGCCGCCATGGCCTGCATCCGCTCGATCAGCGTCGCGCCGCTGCGCCGCTCGGGATGCAAGGCCTTTTCCAGCGCCGGGCGGGACAGGCCGTTGAAACCCTGACCCCGGGTCAGGGCGATCAGGTTCTGGTTGCGTTTGACGACCTCGGGCCGGTCCGGGCGGGCGGAGGTGTTCATCAGCACGAGGCCCCGCGCCCGCGCCGGGGC
>JANQIJ010000130.1 GCA_028282185.1 Rhodospirillales bacterium | reverse complement strand
CGGCCATGGGGGCGACGCTGATGCGCCAGACCTGGCGGTCGGCCAAATCGCCCGCGAAGTAGCGGGCGTCCCGCACCTCGCGCCAGAACGTTCGGGAATTGCGGCTGTGCAGTTCCTCGACCGCGCCCCGGCCTCCGAACAGATCACGCAACGCCTTGCAACGGTGTTCGACGCTGGGCCCCGGCCCCTCGACGCGGACGGCCGTCACCGATGTGCCGGCCCCGGTGACGAAATCAACGCCGGATCGGGCGGCAACGCCGGCCGGCAGATGCGCCGCGCCGGCCACTTCATGGCTCGAGCCCAAGGCATCGGACAGGGCCGCCACCGCCGCGACGTCATCGGCCCCTTGGAGCAACACGGTCCGGGTTTTCTCAGGTCTGGGCAGAACCTTCAACGTAACTTCCGTCATCACCGCCAGGGTCCCAAAGGAGCCGGCCATGAGTTTGGACAAATCGAACCCGGTGACGTTCTTCATCACCCGGCCGCCGGATTTGAACACCTCGCCCCGGCCGGACACCGCGGAAAAGCCCAGAAAGTGATCGCGCGCCGCGCCGGCCTTGATCCGCCGGGGCCCCGACGCGTTGGCCGCGATGACGCCCCCAATTGTCCCTGTGGCGGTGGTCCCGGTTGCGCCGTCGCCGTTGGCGCTGCCTAAAAGGGCGCCCAAGTCCATGGGCTCGAAGGCCAGTTCCTGATTCGCCCCAACAAGCGCGGCATCGATCTCGGCCATGGGGGTGGCCGGGCCGCAAACCATGATCAGTTCGCCGGGATCGTAGAACGTGACGCCGGAAAGCGCCGACAGGTCGAGCACCCTCGCCGTCTGCATCGGTCGGCCGAGCGCGGCCTTGGAACCCGCGGCGCGGACTTCCAGGGGCTTTTCCTCGGAAACCGCCCATTTCACCGCATCCAGCACCTGGTCAGGCGTTTGGGGTTTGAGAACCTCGCTCATGATCGGCCCCGCCGTCCTAGAATCGGGGGATATCGGGGAACGGAATTTGGCCCCGGGAAATATGCATGCGGCCCAGTTCGGCGCAGCGGTGCAACGTCGGATAGACCTTGCCCGGGTTCATCTGATGCGCCGGGTCGAAGGCGCATTTCAGGCGCTGTTGCTGTTTCAGATCGTCTTCGGTGAACATTTCGCCCATCAGGTCGCGCTTTTCCACGCCAACCCCGTGTTCGCCGGTCAAGACCCCGCCGACCTCGACACAGAGCTTCAGGATGTCGGCGCCGAAGGCCTCGGCCCGGTCCAATTCGCCCGCCGTATTGGCATCGAACAGGATCAGCGGGTGCAGGTTGCCATCGCCCGCGTGGAACACGTTGGCGCAGCGCAAGCCGTACTTGGCGGACATCTCCGCCGTGCGTTGCAGGACATAGCCCAGCTTGCCCCTAGGGATCGTCCCGTCCATGCAGATGTAGTCGGGTGAAATGCGGCCGACCGCGGGAAACGCGTTCTTGCGCCCGGACCAGAAGGCCAGGCGCTCTTCCTCGGTCTCGGAGATCCGCGAACAGATCGCGCCCGCCTGTCTGGCGATCTCGTCAACTTGTTCGATCAGGTGGTCGACCTCGATCTTGGGACCGTCCAATTCGACGATCAGCAAGGCCTCGACATCCAGGGGATAGCCCGCCTGGGTGAATTCCTCGGTCGCGTGGATCGCCGGCTTGTCCATCATTTCGATACCGCCCGGGATGATCCCGGCGTTGATGATCGCGGCGACGCAATCGCCGCCGGCTTCCGACGACGGAAAGCCCAGCAGCACCGCGCGCGCCGTTTCCGGGCGTTTCAAAATGCGCACGGTGACTTCCGTGATCACGCCGAGCAAGCCTTCCGATCCGGTCATCACGCCAAGCAGGTCGTAGCCGCCGGCGTCCAGATGTTTGCCGCCGAGGCGAATGACGGTGCCGTCCATCAGGACCATTTCGATGCCCAGCACATTGTTGGTCGTCAGGCCGTATTTCAGGCAATGCACGCCACCGGAATTCTCGGCAACGTTGCCGCCGATCGAACAGGCGATCTGCGACGACGGGTCCGGCGCGTAATAAAACCCTTCGCCTTCGACCGCCTGGGTGATGCCCAGGTTGGTCACCCCCGGCTGGCTGACGACGCAGCGGTTGGCGTAATCGATTTCCAGGACCCTGTTGAACTTGGTGAGGCCCAGGGTGATGGCATCGGCCAGCGGCAGGGCGCCGCCGGACAACCCCGTGCCGGCGCCGCGCGGCACGATCTTGACGCCGTTGTCATGGCAATACTCGAGGATCCGCGAGACCTGATCCACCGTATCCGGCAGAACGACGATCAAGGGCAATTGGCGATAGGCCATCAGGCCGTCGCATTCGAAGGCCTTCAGCATGTCGTCGTCGGCGATCACGCCTTCGCCGGGAACGATGTCGCGCATCGCCTGAACGATCTCGGCGCGCCGGGCAATGACGTCCCGGTCCGGTTCCGGCATCTGCATCGAAAAGCCTCCGTTGTGTCGTTCCTGCAAGCCGACCGACGGAACCGAGGGTCCCACCGGCCCGGCGGGCTTGAACGCCCGTTCCGGCCGAACAGAATTGAGGACCGCCTGACCTGCGTCAAGCGGTCCCGTATCTGCCGTCGGATCAACCGACCCGGTGCTTGGCCATCAGCTCCAGCGCCTTGACCATGGCGGAATGGTCCCAGGCCGCCCCGCCGTTGGCCTTACACGCGTTAAACAGTTCCTGGGCCGTGGCCGTGTTGGGCAGGGACATGCCCATTTCCTTGGCGCCGGAAAGCGCCAGGTTCAGATCCTTCTGGTGCAGCTCGATGCGGAAGCCCGGCTTGAACGTGCGCTTGATCATGCGCTCGGCGTGGACTTCCAGGATCTTCGAATTGGCGAACCCGCCCATCAGGGCTTCGCGCACACGGGCCGGGTCGGCGCCCGCCTTGGCGGCAAACAGCAACGCCTCGGCGCAGGCTTCGATGTTGAGGGCGACGATGATCTGGTTGGCGACCTTGCAGGTCTGCCCGTCGCCGGCGCCGCCGACCAGGGTGATGTTCTTGCCCATGAGTTCGAACAGCGGCTTGGCCTTGTTGAAGTCCCCCTTGGTGCCGCCGCACATGATGGTCAGCGAAGCGGCCTTGGCGCCGACCTCGCCGCCGGACACCGGCGCGTCGACCCATCCGGCGCCCGCCTTCTTGATCCGCTTGGCGAAATCCTTGGTCGCCAGCGGCGAGATCGAGCTCATGTCGATCACCAGCTTGCCCTTCAAATTGGCGCTGGCGACGCCGTTCTCACCGAACAGAACTTCTTCGACCTGGGGCGTGTCGGGCACCATGGTGATGATGACCTCCGACTTGGCGGCGATCTCCTTGGGCGTGGCGAGCGCCACCGCGCCCCCCTTGGCGAGCGTCTTGGGCAGCGGCTTTTTGCGCTTCAAGGCGATGATCTTGTGTCCGGCGTTTTGCAGGTGCTCGGCCATGGGCGCACCCATGATGCCGAGGCCGATGAATCCAATGGTAGCCATGATGTTTCAGTCTCCTGGTAAGGGTTTAATTCAATCCGCCAAGGATTTAAGTGATTTGGAAATTCTCCTGATCCGGCCGGGAGCAGGCACCGGCGCCCGTTTTACCGCGCGGGGCGGAAAAGCCAACCGAATTCCAGCCACGGTCCAGTGCCGGGGCCTGGCTGTTCGGCCGCTCAGCGCGCCGCCCGGAACCAACCGAGGCCCTCGGCCGTGGTCGTCGCCGGGATGTATTCGCAGCCGACCCAGCCGTCGTAACCGATGACGTCCAGATGTTGGAACAGATGGTCGTGGTTGATCTCACCGGTGCCGGGCTCGTGGCGCCCCGGGTTGTCGGCGATCTGGATATGGGCGATCCGGTCCAAATTGGCCTCGATCGTCCGGCTGAGGTCGCCTTCCATGATCTGCATGTGATAGGCGTCGTACTGGTAGAACAGATTGTCCGAGCCGACCTCGTCCAACAGGGCCACGGCCTGGGCCGTGCTGTTCAGGAAGAAGCCAGGTATGTCGGTGGTGTTGATCGCCTCAACCAGCAGCTTGATGCCCGCGTCCTTGAGCTTCGGCGCCGCGAATTTCAGATTATCGACAAAGGTCCGATGCGCCGTCTCGGCATCGACCGCGTCGCCGGGAATCCCGGCCAGGCAATTGACCTGGGGACAGCCCAGCGCCGTGGCGTATTCGATGGCACGGCCGACGCCGTCCTGAAACTCGCCGATCCGATCCGGCAGGGTTGCGGTGCCACGCTCGCCCGCACCCCAGTCCCCCGCCGGCAGGTTATGCAGCACCTGAACCAAGCCGTTGGCCTGCAGGGCCTCGGCCAAGGCGCCCGCGTCGTAATCATAGGGGAACAGGTATTCGACGCCGGTGAAGCCTTCGTCGGCGGCGGCCTTGAAACGGTCCATGAAGTCGTGCTCCTGGAACAACATGGTCAGGTTGGCGTTGAAGCGCGGCATTTGGCGGTCTCCTGCGATTGGGGTTTCGATCTAAATTTTCTCATGTTGGCGGCCGTCGGCATTGTCCCGTCGGCCTGGTGTTCGGTCCAGTCTGTTTCTTGGGCTGCCCCTGTCGGCATGTCGATGAGCTTCGGAAGGGACCCCTTTCGGTTCGGCGCTGTCTTGAATTCGGGCCCAACTGGCGGTGCTCTGCGTCCGCCCGCCCGGCGGGTGGGCGGGGGACGACCAGGCGACCGCAGGGTTGTCGCACGGTCTCGATGTCCCCCGCCCCTCGCAGGGGCCGTCACGCCCCCGGTTTCGGGGACGAATGATCTGCCGTCATTCCGCCGGCACCGTTTGGTCGGCCTCCGTCTCGGCGTCGCGCCCCATGTCCACGGGCCGCTCCAGCGACAGGTTGGGGTCGAGGCACAGGATGTCTTCGAACTCGTTGATGTTGTCGACTTCCGTGCCCATGGCGATATTGGTCACCCGCTCCAGAATGAACTCCAGAACCACCGGCACCTGGTGTTCCTCCATCAGATCATGAGCCTTCTGAAACGCGTCCTTGAATTCGTTGGGGCTCTTGACCCGGATCGCCTTGCAGCCGAGGCCCTCGGCGACGGCGACGTGATCGACGCCGTAACCCGGGGGCGCGTCGTCGGCCTCGCCCTCGACGTTGATGTTTTCGAAGGCGAGCGAGACCTCGAAGTCCATCTCGAAGCCGCGCTGCGCCTGGCGGATCAGGCCGAGGTAGGAATTGTTCACCACCACATGCAAGTAGGGCAGTTTGTGCTGCGCGCCGACGGCCAGTTCCTCGATCAGGAACTGGAAGTCGTAGTCGCCGGAAAGGGCGACGATCTTGGCGTCGGGCCTGGCCGCGCGCACGCCCAAGGCCGCCG
>JANQIJ010000124.1 GCA_028282185.1 Rhodospirillales bacterium | reverse complement strand
GATGGTCGGGAATACGTCGTGATACTGATCGATCACAACCGGAATGTGGCCGCTTGGAGCAATCATTTCCGGTGCGATGCCCCCGATCGAACGTATCAGCGCTAGATCAGAAGGGGATGTTGGATTAAGTACTCGAGCCATTTTGAGTTTTCGGGGCCGTAGTAAGTACTCGGGTAAAACCAAACGACGCAGCAGCCCATATTGTGTATTCCAGAACGAAAAATTGTCTGAGCCGGCGAGCACCAGCGCCCCGGTGTCATGCTGCATCGAATGGATGTCCAACAGGCGGTCGACCGTATCAATCAGCGGTCGGACCCGGCGGGCGCGATCAAGTTCGCACGACCGACGCGGACCATCCAGGGTTTCCGCGTCCCACAGGCGGTTGAAATCTTCATCGACAAAGCGCGATGCCAGAGGATTGGCCGGATCGAACCGCGCATAGGCGGCCCAGTTCATGAAGGCCAGGGTCAAGCGCCCTTGGTTCGGCCGGACCCCCATTCGAAACAGCCAGTCGAGCGCGATGGCGCCGCAAATCTCATTGCCGTGGACGACGGCTGCGATCATGACATGCGGCCCGTCGCGGCCCGACCGAAAGGTCGTGACATAGTCGACGCCCGTATTGCCCGCCCGATAAGGCGAGATGTCCGGCGCGGTAAGATCGATGGGATAGGAGTCGGCGGAGGTCTGATCAGAGGTCATGCGGATGGCTGCGCGATTATCGTCGAAAGGCGCCATCGAACGACGTCCGGCCGGCCAGGTCAAGGAGGTGAGCCGCGCGACGGTCCGCGCCAATGGACGTCCGTCGGTTCGATTCCGTCCGGCCAAAACAAAACCCGCCGGAAACGGTGGGCCCAAAATAGTGGAGCCGGGGAGAGAATTATTGACCCCTTCAGCCTTGAGCATTCCGCATGTGAGCGCCGACCCACTCCAGAGACGGTTGAACCAGACAAGGGTCGGGTGCAGCGGAGGAGTTATGAAAATGGTGGAGGTGAGAGGAGAAACCTCGAACTGGAACCCAGGCCGCGACCGCGCCCCGGCGACCGTTCGCCGCCCCGTCGGAGCGGTTGAGCGAAGCGAAATCCGCGCGAGACAAGAAATGGTGGAGCCGGACGGAATCGAACCGACGACCTCTACAATGCCATTGTAGCGCTCTCCCAACTGAGCTACGGCCCCACGGGGTTTCCGGGCGGCCGGACCCGTTATTGAGGGAGAGCCGATCCGGAATTGGAGTACTGGGAAAACGGCGGCCCAAGAACCAATGGCCCAAGTGCCGTCCCGTCATCCGCCGGCCGTCACCGAATGACCTGGCCAGGGCCGGCAGAGCCCGGAAAATAGAAAAGGTTGGCCGGCAAAAGCAAGGGGAAAATCATCGCGACGGGCGACGGCAGGCGGCCTACTCTTTGACCACGTCGTCGGACGGCTCGATGTGATCCCGCACCTCGTCCAGGTCGTGTTCGTCCTCCGTCAAATCGGCGGCGTCCTCCATCAGGTTGTCATCGCTGTCGTCATCGAGCGTTTCATCGAGATCCTCGCCGTCCGCGGCATCGTCGGCAACGTCTTCGATCTCGGCCAACATTTCGTTTTCGCCGCCGCTGTCCTCGGCGTCGAGCGTCACCTTCTCCGGCTCCGGCGCCGGTTTGGCTTCTGCCGCGGGCGCCGGCTTGGGCGCGCTGCCGCGCTTCGGGCGAAACACCGCCAAGGGATCGTTTTCGGCACCGCAGGAGGGACAAATCGCCGGCGCGCGCCGCATATCGTAGAACTTCGCGCCACAGCTTGAGCAAGTGACCTTGCGGCCCCATTCCGGTTTCGCCATGGGCAATCTCCCGATCCAAGAACATCGTCACGACGCCGGCCGCAAAGGCAACCGGCATTACCGAAAAATACCTGTCGAGCCCAATGCCATGAACACCGCCGCCTGTCAAAAGCAAAATGAGCCGGCACAACCAGGCCAGGCGGTGATTGGCCTGACCGCCGCCGATGTGCTAGAGACCCGCTGGCGAAGACTCGCCCACGCCGGCGCCCGACTTCCGAGCAATTATGAGGTTATCGTGAGCCCGACCGAACAACCGAACATCCTAACGGCCGGGCGCCCCGACGGGCCGCTCACGGGCTGCCTCCGCGTCCCGGGGGACAAGTCGATCTCCCACCGAGCGCTGATGCTGGGCGCGCTGGCGGTCGGCGAGACGAGGGTCACAGGCCTGCTGGAAGGCGAGGATGTTCTGGCCACGGCGGGCGCCGTCAACGCCATGGGCGCCGAGGCGGCGCGCATTGAGGACGCATCAGAGCCGAACAGCTGGCGCGTCGTCGGCTGCGGAGTCGGCGGCCTCGGCGCACCGGAAAGCGCGCTTGACGTGGGCAATGCCGGCACCGGGGCGCGCCTGATGATGGGCGTCGTTGCCGGCCATCCCATGACCGCAACCTTCACCGGCGACGCCTCGCTCTGCCGCCGGCCCATGGGCCGGGTGACGGGGCCGCTGGAAATGATGGGCGCCCGGTTCCAGGGCCGTGACGGCGGCCGCCTGCCGATGACGGTAACCGGCGCCGAAACGCCCCTGCCGATCGAATACGAACTGCCCATGGCCTCGGCCCAGGTCAAATCGGCGATCCTGCTGGCGGGCCTGACGGCGCCGGGGATCACCACGGTGATCGAACCGCAGCCGACCCGCGACCATACGGAAAACATGCTGCGTCATTTCGGCGCCCAGGTGGAAACAGAGTATCTGGCGGGCGGCGGACGGCGGATCGCCTTGACCGGGCAGCCGGAACTGCTGGCCCGCGATCTGACCGTGCCGGCGGACATTTCCTCCGCCGCCTTCCCCATGGCCGCCGCGATACTTGTCCCAGGGTCCGAGGTCGTGCTCGAAGGTGTCGGCCTGAACCCGCTCCGTGCCGGCTTCGTCACCACCTTGCGCGACATGGGCGCCGAAGTCGCGGAATCCGGCCGCCGAACCGAAGGCGGCGAGCCCGTCGCCGACCTGACCGTTCGGGCATCGTCCCTCAAAGGGATCACGGTGCCCGCCGAACGCGCCCCCTCGATGATCGACGAATACCCGATCCTGGCCGTCTGCGCGGCGTTGGCCGAGGGGACCACGCGGATGCAGGGCCTGGCCGAACTCAGGGTCAAGGAAAGCGACCGCCTGGCCGCCATGGCGGCCGGCTTGGCGGCCGCCGGGGTCGAGGTCGAGGAAGGTAAGAACGAGTTGGTCGTGCGAGGCACAGGGGGCCGCGCGCCCGCGGGCGGCTGCCGGGTCGCGGTCGATCTCGATCACCGCATCGCCATGGCGTTTCTGGTCCTGGGCCTGGTCACGGAGGCCCCGGTGACGATCGACGACGGCGCCGCCATCGACACCAGTTTCCCAGGCTTCGTCGACCTGATGAACGGCTTGGGGGCGAACATCACGGCGGCGGGGAAATGACCAGACGACGTGATTTGGGATCGGGAGGCAGTTTATGATCATCGCCATCGACGGTCCCGCCGCGGCGGGCAAGGGCACGCTGGCCCGGCGCATCGCCGACCATTTGGGCCTGGCCTATCTCGACACCGGGTTGCTATATCGCGCGACCGGGCGGCGTGTGCTTGACGCCGGAGCCGATCCGGACGACGCGACGGCGGCGGAAACGCAGGCCAAATCCCTGGACCCGGCGGACCTGGACCGCGACGACCTACGCACGGAAGACGTCGCCCAGGCCGCGTCCCAGGTCTCGGCCATTCCCGGCGTGCGCGCCGCCCTGTTGGACTTCCAACGGCGGTTCGCCGCCGAGCCCCCCGAAGGCACCGCCGGCGCCGTCCTCGACGGCCGCGACATCGGCACCGTGGTCTGCCCCGACGCGGCGGTCAAATTGTTCGTCACCGCGGAGATGGAAGTCCGCGCCGAGCGCCGATTCAAAGAGTTGCAGGAAAAGGACCCGGACGTTATATATGCGCGCGTCCTCGAGGAGATGCGCGCGCGCGATGCCCGGGATCAGTCCCGATCCGTCGCCCCGCTGGAGCCGGCCAAGGACGCGGTCATCGTCGATACCAGCCGTTTGGACGCCGAACAGGTGTTTCAAAACGCATTGCAAATCATCGACCGATCGCGTTGCTAGCCGGACCCACCCGGCCCGCCGGGCATCCGCTTGAGACAACCGTCCCGAGGCACCGCCAAGTCGTAATGACGGCGGGGCACCGGATATTGGTTCATCCACAAGACCGCCGGATCCAACCGGCCGGCCTGAAATGCACGAAAAGGAAGTGACCTGATGACCACCCAAGAGACCGCCGCCGAACCGACTGACGGCGCCGCCCCCCCGACCACCGAAAATTTCGAGCAACTCCTCAACGAAGTGCTGAGCGAGGACGAAGGCTTCGAGGGCCGCGTCCTGCGCGGCGTCGTCGTTGCCGTCGAAGGCGACCACGCGGTCGTCGATGTCGGCCTCAAGTCCGAGGGCCGCGTGCCGTTGAAGGAGTTCGCCAGCCCGGGCAGCGACGAAACCCTGACCCCCGGCGACGAGGTCGATGTCTACGTCGAACGCTATGAGGATCGCGACGGCCTTGTCCGCCTGTCGCGGGAGAAAGCACGCCGGGAAGAGGCCTGGGTCGGCCTGGAAAAGGCCTTCGAGAAGGGCGAGCGCGTCAACGGCGTGATCTTCGGCCGGGTCAAGGGCGGCTTCATCGTCGACCTGGACGGCGCCGTGGCCTTCCTGCCCGGCAGCCAGGTGGACATCCGGCCGGTGCGCGACGTGTCGCCGCTGATGGGCACGCCGCAGCCGTTCCAGATTCTGAAGATGGACCCGCAGCGCAACAACATCGTGGTTTCGCGCCGCGCCGTGCTTGAGGAAACCCGGACCGAGGCCCGCTCCGAACTGATTTCCTCACTCAAGGAAGGCCAGGTGCTCGACGGCGTGGTCAAGAACATCACCGATTACGGCGCCTTCGTCGATTTGGGCGGGGTCGACGGCCTGTTGCACGTCACCGACATTGCCTGGAAACGCATCAACCATCCGTCAGAAGCGTTGTCGATCGGCGAAACGGTCAAGGTCCAGATCATTCGCTTCAATTCGGAAACCCAGCGCATCTCGCTCGGCATGAAGCAGCTGGAGGCTGATCCCTGGGACGGTGTTGCGGCGAAGTATCCGGTGGAGGCCAAGTTTTCCGGCCGGGTCACCAACATCACCGACTACGGCGCCTTCGTCGAACTTGAGCCCGGCATCGAAGGCCTGGTCCATGTCTCGGAAATGAGCTGGACCAAGAAAAACGTCCATCCCGGCAAGATCGTCTCGACCAGCCAGGAAGTGGAAGTCATGGTCCTCGACGTCGACCCGGACAAGCGGCGCATTTCCCTTGGCCTCAAGCAGTGCAACGCCAATCCTTGGGAAGACTTCGTCACCAAGTTCCCGAAGGGCGCCGAGGTCGAGGGCGAGATCAAGAACATCACCGAGTTTGGGTTGTTCATCGGGCTCGACGGCGAAATCGACGGCATGGCCCATCTCTCCGACCTGAGCTGGGAAAAGTCCGGCGAGGAAGCGCTCGCCGGCTATTCCAAGGGCGACGTGGTCAAGGCCAAGGTGCTGGACGTGGACGTCGACAAGGAGCGGGTGTCGCTGGGCATCAAGCAGCTGTCCGACGACCCGGTGGAAGGCGCCATGGAAGGCCTGAAGAAGGGCGCGGTCGTGACCTGCACGGTGACCCAGGTCACCGATGGTGGCATCGAGGTCAAGGTCAATGACGCGGTGCTCGGCTTCATCCGCAAGTCCGACCTGTCCCGCGAGCGTTCGGAACAGCGGCCGGACCGCTTCGCCGCCGGCGAAAAAGTCGATGCCAAGATCACCCAGATGGACAAGTCCGGGCGCAAGCTGTCGCTGTCGGTCAAGGCCCTTGAGGTCGAGGAAGAAAAGCGCGCCATGAAGGAATACGGATCTTCCGATTCCGGCGCATCGCTCGGCGATATTCTGGGCGCGGCATTGAAGGAAAAGCAGGCCCAGACCGAGGCCGAGAACGGCGCGGACACGGCAGAGGCCGAACCGGCCGCCAAGAAGCCGGCCAAAAGGGCCGCCAAGAAGGCCAAGGACGAAGATTCGGACGCCGGCGACGATACGCCGGAGACCGATGCCGCCGGCGGCGAAGAGGACAAGGCGCCCGCCAAGAAAGCGGCGGCCAAGAAATCCGCCAAGAAGGCCGCCAAGGCGTCGGACGACGCCGTCCAAGAGGATAACAAGGCAGGGGACGACGCGGCCCCGGAAGACTGACACGGAACGGCCCTGTGGCGCGGGCTAGCGGGTCCGCGGGCAGGGGCGCGAGTGACGTTTTGACCGGGAACCGCCGTGATTGGCGGTTCCCGGTTTGCTTTTGCCGCAAGAGGGATTAAGTCATGGGCATGTCGTTTGAACCGGACCTGCTGTTCGACCGCCGACGCCTGAAACGGCGGCTCACCGTATGGCGTCTTGTGGCGCTGGCCTCGCTGGCCGCGCTGGTCGTGGTGCTGGCCGATCGCCTGGATGGCGACCACGGCCTGTTGGGTGGCGACCATGTCGCCCGATTGGACATCGACGGCGTCATTTTCCAGGACCGTGCCCGGTTGGACGCGATCGCGGCCCTGGCCGAGGGCTCTCGGGCCAAAGCGGTTATTCTGCATATTGATTCACCCGGCGGCACTTTCGGCGGCGGCGAGAGCCTGTACCACGCGCTACGCGCCCTGGCGATGGAAAAGCCCACCGTCGCGGTGCTTGGCGGAACGGCCACGTCGGCGGGTTACATGGTGGCGATCGCCGCCGACCACATCGTCGGTCGGGCCGGCACCTTGACCGGATCGATCGGCGTGATCCTGCAAACTGCCGACGTCACCGGCCTACTCGAACGGCTGGGCGTGCAACCGGAAA
>JANQIJ010000119.1 GCA_028282185.1 Rhodospirillales bacterium | reverse complement strand
CGGCGGCGACCTGGTCCTCGAAGACCTCTTCAAGCGGGGAATGGTGATCCAGGTTGTCGTCTTGGGCGCGTTGCTCGGCCACGGCGTCCGGATCATGGGCGAAACGGCCCTCGGCGACGGCGGGGGCATCGACCACGGCGATCACCCCGTCGACGGTGACCCGGGCACGGACCTCGGGCCAGGTGAAGGCCTTGACCAGGGGTTTGGGCAGGGCCAGGCCCGAGGTCTCGATGACGATGTGGTCCGGCGGATCGGCGCGATCGAGCAGCATCTCCATGGCCGGCAGGAAATCGTCGGCCACGGTGCAGCAGATGCAGCCGTTGGCCAGTTCGACCACGTCGTCCTCGGCGCAGCCGTCGACGCCGCAGCCGTTGATCACCTCTCGGTCAATGCCCAGATCGCCGAATTCGTTGATCACCAGGGCGATGCGCTTGCCGCCGGCATTGTCGAGAATGTTGCGGATCAGGGTCGTCTTGCCGGCGCCCAAGAAGCCGGTGATGACGGTTGCTGGAATTTTCATGTTTCAAGGATCTCGTTTGTCAGGAGTCAGGTGGACGTGTCTTTCAATATAAGGGGCAGACCGGCCGCCGTGAATAGCACGCGGATCGCCGCCCGTGCCAGCCGCTGATTGGCCCGACCGGCAGCATCGGCGAACGCCCGGGCCATGGCGTTGGCCGGAATGACGCCGAGCCCGACCTCGTTGGATACCAGGACGACAGGCCCCGGCGCGCCGGTCAACCCGGCGGCCAGGTCTTCGACGGCGGCGTCGGGATCGCGGCCCGCCGCGATCACGTTGGACAGCCATAAGGTCAGACAATCGACCAAGACCGGACAGTCGGGACGGGCGTTTTCGACGATCACCGGCAGGACGTCCAACGGCTCTTCGACCGTGCGCCAATGTGCGCCGCGGCGCGCGCGGTGGACGTCGATCCGGGCCGCCATCTCCGGATCCCCAGCGCTGGCCACAGGTTCCGCGGTCGCCAGGTAAATCGCACCGCCACAGGTGCCGGCGGCGACGGTGTCTTCGATCATCTTTTCGGCGAGCGCGCTTTTTCCCGACCGTTGGCCGCCGAGGATCAGGGTGAGGGGTGGGAGGGAAACAGCCATGTTCTGTCCCGCGCAAAACCACGTTCACGGCTCCACTGGCCGTTCAGGTTTTGCGCCTAATGCCCTCCCTTCACCTTGGGCGCGATACCGTGCGGCGGCGCGTTGACCCGAACGACGCGCCAAGCCCCGCCGCGTCCGCGCAGCAGGCCGTCCGTGACATGTTCCAGGCGCGTCACCGACAGGGTCGACACGGTGAAGGCCATGCCGCCTTCCGGCGGCAGGCCCAACGAATGGCTCATGGCCGCGCGGATCGTGCCGCCATGGGCGATGGCCACGATATCCCGCCCGATATGCGCCGAGGTATAGCGATCGATCACCGGGGCGACCCGGGCGATCAGATCGGCGAAACTTTCGCCACCGGGGGGCCGGCCGCGCACGGGATCGTCCCAAAAGCTGCGAAAGGCCTCAGGGTCGCGGACCTCCATCTCGTCCCAGGTCCGGCCCTGCCAATCGCCGAAGGATTGTTCGCCCAGGTCGTTTTCCACGACCGGCTCGGGGAAATCCAATCCTTCGTCCCGGATCGCCCGGGCCGTTTTTCGGGTCCGCGATAGATGGCTGGTCAGCCAGACCGCATCGGCGGGCAATGATTCCGCCAGGGCGCGAAAGCTGTCCCGGTCGGAGATGTCGCAGGGCACGTCATTGGCGCCGTAGATCGTGCCGACGGCGCTCGGCACCGGCGCGTGGCGGACCCACCACCAGCGGGTTGTTCGGCTGTCGCTGTTCATCCTCTTCCCTTACAGCACCAGGGGCGTCGCCGCCACGGCCATGTAGATGACGGTTTCCGTGATTTGCTGCTGGGCGCCCAGGCCATCGCCGGTTTGCCCGCCGAGCGCCGCATGCAACAGCCAGGTCATGAACAACGCGGCGGCCACGCCCGCGCCAATGACCGCGATAACCCCGGCGCCGTTGACCGGCCAAAGCACCGCCAGCAAGACGGCCAGGCCGATCCCCAGTGCCAGGCCGACGATCCAAACGGGTGGCCGGCCGGCGGATTGTCCCAGCCCCCCGTCCCGCGCCGGCGGCAGGGCGAACAGGCCAGCCACCATGACGGCGCGCGACAAAGCCGCGGCGCCGACCAGGGTCGCGACGGCGATGCCCGGGCCGGCCAGGGACATCAGCGCGCCGGCCCTGAGCCCGACGCTGAACACCAGGGCCAGGACGCCGAACGCGCCGATCCGCGAATCGGCCATTGCGGCCAGGCGTTTCTCCCGTCCGCGCACGCCCAGCCCGTCGGCGAAGTCCGCCAAACCGTCTTCATGCAAGGCGCCGGTAAGGATCGCCATGGCGGCCAGGGCCAAAAGGGCCGAAACCAGCGGATGCAGGCCGCTGCCCGTGGTCAACAGGATCAAACCGCCACCGATCGCGCCGATCACGGCGCCGATCACGGGAAAAGCCCAACCGGCACGGGAAAGCGCGCCGGGCGCGGCGTCCTGCCCGGCCGGCACCGGCAGGCGGGTGAGGAACGCGGTGGCCAGCAAAAGGTCGGCCAAGGGGCCGGGCCGCGGCGCTTTCGGCGGCCCCGTTTCCGCCGGGTCGGCGGCGTGCTCGGTCGGCTTCTCCTTGGTCAGGGCATGAACTCCGGATATGACGTGCAAAACAAGGGGCGCGACAGGCCCGCGCCTGGGTTATATGTGAGGTCCCGTGGAAATGAAACCTCCGGCCGACACCAGAACGGCCCGATCGCGCCTTCGGGCGCGTCCACCCAAGCCCATGGAAGTCGATCCAATGCCCGAAGGTGATGTTCGTACCGACCCAATCGACCTGTTGGCCGACCTGCCCGCGGCCGATCCCGACGCCCGGAACGCGGCGGCGGCCCGCGACGCGATCCTGACCAAGCCGCCCGGCGCCCTTGGCCGGTTGGAAGGCCTGATCCAATGGCTGGCCGCCTGGCAGGGCCGAGCGCGGCCGCGCCTGGACCGGGTGCAGGCCCTGGTCTTCGCCGGCAACCACGGCATCGCGACCCAGGGGGTTTCCGCCTATCCGGCCGAGGTCACCGCCCAGATGGTCGCCAATTTCGAGGCAGGCGGCGCCGCGGTCAATCAGCTCTGCAAGGCGTTCGGCGTGGCGCTTTCGGTCCATCCCCTGGAACTGGAAACGCCCACGGGCGACATCACCCGGGGACCGGCGCTGGACCACATCGGTTTTCGCGCCGCCATTGATGCCGGTGCCCGCGCCGTGCCGACGGACGCCGACCTGGTCTGCATCGGTGAAATGGGCATCGCCAACACCGCCGTCGCCGCGACCGTTTGCCTAGGCCTGTTCGGCGGCCGGGCCGAGGATTGGACCGGTCCGGGGACCGGGGTCGAAGGACCCGCGCTGGACGCCAAGGCGCGGGCCGTCGCCAGCGCCGTGACCGTCAATCGGGCCGATCTGGACGCAGCCGGCAACGACGCCCTGGAAACCCTCAGGATATTGGGCGGGCGGGAGCTGGCCGCCATGGCCGGTGCCGTCGCCGCCGCCCGGCGCAACCGCCAGCCGGTCCTGCTTGACGGCTTCGTCGCCGGCGCCGCGGCCGCCTGCCTGATGCGGGCGCGGCCGGACGCGCTGGATCATTGCCGCGCCGCCCATGTCTCGGCGGAACCGGGCCACCGCCGCCTGTTGGCGGAACTCCGCATGACCCCGCTGTTGGATCTGGAGATGCGTTTGGGCGAAGCTTCGGGCGCAGTCCTGGCCGTCGCCCTGACGCGCGCCGCCCTGGCGTGTTTCGACGGCATGGCAACCTTCGATGAAGCGCAAGTGAGCGGGAAGGCGTAGACGCCGGACGCGGCGGGAAGAAGAGACAGGTTGAAGAGGTCAAGTGGCCGACCGACGCGCATGTAGCGAAAGCCTCGGGGCCACGGGATGTCCCCGTTAAAGCAAAATTCTCGAACGGCGTGAGCGCCCGGCGATTGAAGGACTCGAAGAAATGATCAGTCGATCATTTCCTCTTCTTCCTCCTCGTCGCGGGCGTCGCCGCGCTGGATCCGGTGTTTCAGTTTCAGCAAATCGCGGCGTCGGCCGTCTTCGGCGATCAGGCTCTCGACGAACCGGCCCTGGAACCGGTCAATCCCGCAAGACCGGCCGAACTCCACCGATTCGCGCGTGTCGCAGCGGCACATGATCATCCGCCCGCCACCGCCGCGGCCGGCGATTTCCGTCAACGTTTCCTTGATCTCGTCACCGCCGTCGACCAAGGCGGGCGTCCAGATCAACTTGGCCAGGTCGCAGCCGAGCTTTTCCCGATCGATCATCGTCATGGTCTGAATGGTCAGGCCGTCGAGCAGGACGCGATAGCCCCGCTCCTGGACGAACTCCCGGGCGATGAGGAAGCTGGACAGGTCGGCAAAGATGTCTTCCTTCTGCAGCTCGATGACCATGGCGCCGCGGCGAGACGCCGAGACGTTGTCGTCGAAGATCTGAAACTCGTCGGACAACAGGGTCTTGACGTTGGCGTTGATGGATATTTCCCCGGAGATGCTGACCGCGTCGGTCTTCGAAAGCATCGACAACATGCGCTTGTCCAGGGTTTCCGTCAGGTGGTGGAACAGCCAGCGGTTCGACGTCAGGTTAACCCCGGGCATCAGGGTCTCGCGCAGGTCGTTGATCGAGATGAACAGCTCGGAAAACTCCTGTTCGGGAATAAGCTTGGAATCGACCCGGCAGACGAACTGACGGCGCACGTAGTTGGACAGATCGGCCCGCCCGAGCGCGTCCTCGACCCGGGCCAAAACATCGGGCGTGAGCGGTTCGCCCTGCTGCTGCTTGGCCTTGAGCGACGACCGGGCGTCCATGTGCGAGCGCACCTTGGTCTGGCGCTCTTCTTCTTCGTCCGCCAGTTCCTGGGCGAGGCGCAAGACCTCTTCGTATTCGTTTTCGGCGTCGAACCAATCGGCGAAGGTCCGGCCATGGGTGTCGAATTCGACGATCAGAGGGTCGTCTGAGAACAGGAACCGGACCTTCTGGACGACCGTTTCCACATGGGGGCGGGCCTCGGATTTGAAGGCGAAGATCAGGTCCGCGTTGCGCAGGGCGAAAAGCTGGCCGTCCATGCTGCTCACCAGGGGGTCGAAGCTGGACGTGGCTGCCCGGACATGCTGTTCGCGGCGGTTGAACGGGCGCAGGCGCGATAGATGTACATGCACGACGCCACGGCCGTCACGGTGCTTTTCCAAGCGACGGACATAATCCAGCAGGAGGTTTTCCTGACTGGGCAATGTCTTTTGCGACTCGGGTGCCTTCGCCATTCCTTTGTATCTCGCCCTGCCGGCCGCGATGGGCGGCTAGCCGGCGGCCCTTTCCTTCTTCGCCCGCGCGCGCCGCCCCTGGGCGCGGATGGTGTCGATCAGACGGTCCATCAAGAACCCTTGGAAGCGAGAAATCCCCAGGTTCAGGCCCCATTGGATCGCGGCCTCGGAATCGACGCGGGACAGGATGATCGAGCGGCTGCCCGAATCACGAATGATCCGCCTCAGGTCCTCGACCTTGGAATCGTCATCGTCTTCGGCCTCGAATTCCCTGCCCCAACCGATCTTGATGAAATCGGCCTCAAGCACGGCCGGATCGAAAAACTGCATCGACACCGGCGAAATGCCATCGACCAGAACCCGGTAGCCGTTCTGTTGAAGCATGCTGCGGGCAACGCCGAAGGCTTCCAGGTCGGAGAAGATGTCGATCACCTGCATCTCGATGATCACCTTGCCGGCGCGGTCGCCGACGGCGCGGTGAAAGTTCTGGAAATCGCGTGACAGCACGGTGCCAATATTGAGGTTCAAGCTGATCGGCTCGACCATCTGCGACAAATCGCGCTTTGCCATGTTGGCCAGGATCGTCTTGTCCAGGGCCTCTGTCAGGTATTGGAACAACCAGATCGAAGAGAACAGGTTGACGCCCGGCGCGACCCGTTTCTTCAAGTCGCCGATGGAAATGAAATGTTCTCGGAAGATCACGCCTTCCGGTCCCTGGGCGCCGATGTGCAGGCACCATTGCTCGCGGATCAGGTCGTCGAACGGTACCCGCGGCAGAACCTGCGACAAGGCCGTCAAGTGCTGCGCCGTCAGCGGCGTGCCGACAGACTTCTGTTCCGCCGCCGCTTCCGCGGCCTCGCGCTTGGCCTGCTCCTCGGCCTCGAGCACCAGATGGCCGACGATCTTGATGAACGCCCTGAGGTCGTTTTCTTCCGAAAGGTCGTACCACGTCGACAACCGATCCTCGCCCAGGCCGCTCTCGTCGATCACGGTCAGCGGGTCCTCGCCGAACAATGCCCGGGTCTTGTCGACGGGGATCTCGGCTTCGTCGACCGGCACGTTGTGGCACAACAACACCTGGTCCGCGTTCTTCATCTGGAACAGCACCGCTTCGTGCTGATTGACCAGGGCGTCGAAGTTGCGCGCCGCCAGGCGCACGAAATGGGGCTTGCGGTTGGCGCTCTTCAAGTCCGAAAGGTGAAGATGCACGGCATAGTACCCGGCACCGGACTCAAGCCGGTTGATGCGGTCGAGCAACAGCTTCTCTTCAAGCGTGTCGGGGCTTGCGACTTCGGCCATGACTCCTGAATGATCCTCTACGTCCCCGCCGCGGGCGTCTGGTCCGCGAAACCCTTGGTATGTCAGGACCGGCCCGCCGCTCCCCGCGCGACGACCCAAACCCTCGCCGACACGGCCATGCTTCGACACACCGCCTGTCAACCCTACGGAACCATGCTAAATTGAAAGTGTTAAAAAAGTCAGTCCCTTTGCATGGGAAAATCGGCTCGAAACCGGCCTTTTCGCGGGCCGTTCCCCCGGCGGTCAGGCGCCATGACGACACCTTCAACCCGTGACGGCGATGCGGCGGCCCGGGCGGCCCTGCCCGCCGGCCGGCGCATTTACGCCGTTGGCGACATCCATGGCCGGGCGGACCTGTTGGACCGTCTGCACGACATGATTGCCACCGACCTGGCGGCGCGACCCATCACGGCGCCCGAAATCATCTATTTGGAAGATTATATCGATCTCGGAATGGATTCCCGCGGCATCCTGGATCGACTGGCCCGTGGTGGGCCGGCGGGCCTTCCGGCCCGACACCTCAAGGGCAATCACGAGGACTTCCTGCTGCGGTTCCTGGACGGTGACGACCGTTGGCATCCCTGGCTTTGTAATGGGAGCGAACCAACCTTTATCAGCTATGGGGTTTCGGCCTCGGGCACGACCTCGCCCGCCGCCTGTCGGGCGCGCCTGATCCAGGCCATGCCACGCAGGCATCTGGACTTTCTCAGGAGACTCAAGCCCAGGATCGACGAAGGCGGTTATGTCTTCGTTCACGCGGGCGTCCGGCCGGGCGACTTCGGCGCCGTGGTGGTACATGGACACTCGCCGACAGCGGACGGCCGGCCCGAAAGTTTGCGGAATAGAATCTGCGTCGATACGGGGGCTTACTTTTCCAATACCTTGACCTGTGCCGTGCTAGAGGGCCATAAGCGACGGTTTCTTAACATCTAGGGCGCTATAAAAACCTCCGAATACGAGGCTTTCGGGCGCAAACGGAACAAGGCAAAGACCATTATGCCCCTGCGGAAGACCATCCTGGTAACGGGGGGAGCCGGGTTCATCGGCTCGCACCTCTGCGCCCGTCTGCTGAATGCCGGCGCCGATGTCATTTGCGCCGACAATTTCTATACCGGCAGCAAAGACAACGTTATCGACCTCCTGGACAACCCGCATTTCGAATTGATGCGCCACGACGTCACCTTCCCGCTTTATGTCGAGGTCGACGAGATCTACAATCTGGCCTGCCCCGCCTCGCCGGTGCATTACCAATACGATCCCGTACAAACCACCAAGACCAGCGTGCATGGGGCGATCAATATGCTCGGCCTGGCGAAGCGCACGGGCGCGAAAATCCTCCAGGCCTCGACCAGCGAGGTCTACGGCGATCCGGAGATTCACCCGCAAACGGAAGATTACCGCGGCCGGGTCAACCCGATCGGTCCACGCGGTTGCTACGACGAAGGCAAACGCTGCGCCGAGACTTTGTTTTTCGATTATCATCGGCAACACGCGCTGAAAATCCGGGTTGCGCGAATTTTCAACACTTACGGCCCCAACATGCATCCCAACGACGGGCGCGTCGTCTCCAACTTCATCGTTCAGGCATTGAAGGGCGAAGACCTGACGATCTACGGGGACGGTCAGCAAACCCGGTCGTTTTGTTACGTGGACGATCTGGTCGACGGCCTGATCCGCCTGATGAACGCGCCGGATGACATCACCGGGCCGATCAACCTTGGCAATCCGGGGGAGTTCACGATCCGCGAATTAGCCGAACAGGTCATTCGACAGACCAGCGCAAAATCGCAGATGGTGCCCCGTCCCCTGCCGGAAGACGATCCGTTGCAACGCTGTCCGGACATCACCCTGGCCAAGAAGGCGCTGGGCTGGCAGCCGAAAATTGCCTTGAAACAAGGCCTGGAAAAGACCATTGCCTATTTCCGCGACCTTATGTGACCCGCTGGCCCCGCAAAAAGAATGAATTCGCATGGACTTGTCGAATTTTTTTGAAATCGAACTTAAGGAGCACAACGCCGTGCTGGCGGAGACCCGCCGAACCCTAGGACCAGCATTTGCGGCTTGGGTCAATTGCTGCGTCCAGGCATTAAAAAACGGCAATAAGTTATTGTTTTTCGGTAATGGCGGCAGTGCTGCAGACTGCCAGCACCTGGCCACGGAATTGACCGTCCGCTACAAGACGGACCGGGCACCCATTGCAGCCATCGCCTTGACCACGGACACCTCGGTCCTGACCGCCGTCGGCAACGATCTGGGCTTCGACCAGTTGTTCGCCCGCCAGCTTCGCGCCCTGGGCCGGCCCGGCGATGTCGCCATCGGCATATCGACATCTGGCACCAGCACCAACGTCCTGGAGGCCCTCCGCGCGGCCAAGGACATGGGCTTGGTCGCCACCGGCCTGGGCGGCGGCGATGGCGGTCGGATGGTCGGCTTGGCCGATCCGCTGTTGATCGTGCCGTCGACGACGACCGCGCGGATTCAGGAAATGCATATCACCTTGGGACAAATGCTGTGCGGCGCCCTCGAAGTCGAATTGGGATTGGTTCAGCCATGACCGATCACGGCGATCTGGCGGGCCATGTGGCGGATCTCGCTGGGGCGCGGGTGCTCTGCTTGGGCGACGTCATGCTCGACCGCTTCGTCAGCGGCCGGGTCGGTCGGGTCTCGCCGG
>JANQIJ010000282.1 GCA_028282185.1 Rhodospirillales bacterium | reverse complement strand
GGCGGAAGGGCAAGGGTCGAGCGGAACGGGGAAATGATGAAAATGATGCCGCCTGCGAGACAAAGTTTGAACGCATCGGCCTTGAGCCATGCCCATGTGGGCATCGACCCCAACCGAGACGACGGCGGAAGGACAAGGGTCGAGCGGGGAAATGATGAAAATGGTGCCTCGGGAGAGACTCGAACTCTCACTCTGTTGCCAGAACCGGATTTTGAATCCGGCGCGTCTACCAATTCCGCCACCGAGGCTTCGATCTGCGGCCGGCCCAAGCGCCGCAAGGGGCGCGGCAAGGGCGGGCGCGGGGCGACCAAGGCGGCCTTTCTATCACCGGCCGGGCGCCCACGTAAACGCTTCTGTCGTTCTTCTGGTCCGAAACGGCGGATCGGGCGCGGACCTGTCGACTGGTCAGTTGTCAGGCCGCGGGCGGACTGATAGAAGCCCCCTCAATCCCCGCCGTTGCGCGGTTTCCTCAAACCCCCTGGGAATCCCCGGCCATGCTGCGCCGCCTTTACGACCGTACCCTCGAACTTGCCGGGCACCGCCATGCGTCCGGTTGGCTCGCCGGCGTGTCGTTCGTCGAAAGCTCGCTGTTCCCGATCCCCCCGGACGTCATGCTTGTGCCCATGGTCCTGGCCGATCGGGCGCGGGCCTGGCGCAACGCCTTCATCTGCACCATCGCCTCGGTCCTGGGCGGGCTCGCCGGCTACGCCATCGGCGTCTTTCTGTTCGAGCAGGTCGGCCTGCCGATGCTGGAGTTCTACGGCCACGCGCCCAAGTTCGACGAATTCCGCGCGACCTACGGCGAATGGGGCGCCTGGGCCGTGTTCATCGCCGGCCTGACCCCTTTTCCCTACAAGGTGATCACCATCCTGTCCGGCGCCGCCGGCTTGGACATCCTGGTGTTCACCATCGCCTCGGTGCTGGCCCGCGGCATGCGGTTCTACGTGGTCACGGGACTGCTCTGGTATTTCGGCGAGCCGATCCGCGAGTTCATCGAACGGCGCCTGGGCCTGCTGTTCACCATCGGCTGTATCCTCTTGGTCGGCGGCTTCGTCCTTGTCAAGTTCGTGCTATAGACGAAACCCGAGACTATATGTTTCAGGTTGCAATCGTTGCCACGATGGGGGCACCGCATGACGCCGCTCTACGCCATCCTCGACAACCCGAAGGTTCAGGGCCTGATCCCCTCGGGTCTTCTGGCGGTCGCCCTGGGCTCGCTCGGTTTCGCCCTTTTCGCACAATACGTTCAGGGCCTGGAACCCTGTCCGCTCTGCATCTACCAGCGCGTCCCCTTTGTCGTCATCGGACTGCTGGGTGTTCTCGGCCTGGTCAAGCGGGACCCGGGCCTGCGCTGGATCGTCGTCATCCTCTCGGCCTTCGCCTTTGCCATCGGGGCGGTCATCGCCTTCTATCATGTGGGCGTGGAACAGCATTGGTGGGCCTCGGCCGTTTGCGGCGGATCGCTCGCCGACAACGCGGCGACGACGCGGGATCTGCTGGCCGGCCTCAACGCGCCGCCGGAAAAAAGCTGTGACGAGGCCGATTGGACCTTTCTCGGCCTTTCCATGGCCACCTATAATGTAGCTTTCTCCGGTGGCTTGGCGGGGCTTTGTGTTCTCGCCGCCCGCCGCATCCAATTGTCGGGCCACTGATCGGCCCCGGGGGTAGGTCACGGATGACGCGCCAGACTGACAAGACTGACAAGAGGGGCAAGACTGACAAGAGGGCCAAGACCGGCGGCCCCGCGCAAGGCGGCGCGGCGGACGCGCCCAAGCCCAAGCGGATGCCTGGCGACCCGGACCGGCGGGGCATGGTCGCGCGCATGATCCGTGTCGATCACGCGGGCGAATACGGCGCCGTGCGCATCTACGAAGGGCAGATGGCGGTGCTGAAGGGCACGGAAAGCGAGCCGGTGATCGCCCATATGGCGGAACAGGAAGAACGCCATCTGGCGACCTTCGACGAATTGGTCGCCGACCGCCGGGTGCGGCCGACGGCCTTGCTGCCGCTCTGGCATCTGGCGGGGTTCGCCTTGGGCGCCGGCACGGCCTTGATGGGCGAAAAGGCGGCCCATGCCTGCACCGTCGCGGTCGAGGAGGCGATCGACGAGCATTACGCCGATCAGATCGCCCGCCTGGAAGGCGAGGGCGAGGAGGCCCTGCGCCAGACTTTCGAGGAGTTCCGTCAGGAAGAACTTGAGCATCACGATACGGCCCTTGAGATGGGCGCGGAGGAGGCGCCGGGTTACGAACTCCTCAAGGGCGCGATCAAGCGGGGTTCGCGCCTGGCGATCTGGTTGTCGGAACGGGTTTAGTCCGTCGTTTGTTTGAGGCCTCAGGCGTTGTTGCCGTCGCCATCGGGGCCCGGGGTCAGGCCGCTTTTCGGGCCCCGGCGAAGCGCCGCGACGACGCCGCGCAAGCTGCGCACCTCCTGTTCCGTCAGCCGTGCCCGGCCGAACATGTTGCGCAGGTTGCGGGCCATGACCGGGGCCCGTTCCGGCGGATAAAGAAAATGGCAGGCGGTCAATTCGGCTTCCAAATGCTCATACAGGCCGACCAGTTCCTTATGGTCGGCAAGGCGCGTGTCCTTGGGCATCACCAGGTCGCCCGCGGCCCCGTCTTCCGAGCCTCCATCGCCCGTGGCGGCATCCAGCGAGACCAGGCGCCATTCGTAGCCGACGAGAAAAACCGCCTGGGCCAGGTTGAGCGAGGCGAAGGCCGGGTTAAGGGGGGCCCGGACGATGGCCTCGGCCAGGGCCACGTCGTCATTGGTCAGGCCCTTGGATTCCTTGCCGAACAAAACGCCCGTGCGCTGCCCGGCCCGGGCCGCCTGGGCGAACTCGGCCGCCGCGCCACGCGGGTCGAGGACACGTTTGGTCATGTCCCGCGATCGCGCCGTGGTCGCGTAGACGATCTGCAGGTCGGCACAGGCCGCCGCCGTGCTCTCAAAGACCCGGGCGCCGCCGATCACCACATCGGCGCCGGAGGCCGCTTTCTGGGCGGCCTCGCTGGGCCAGCCGTCGCGCGGTTGGACCATGCGCAGGTCCGTGAGGCCCGTGTTCAACATGGCCCGCGCGGCCATGCCGATGTTTTCACCCAGTTGCGGTTCGACCAGGATCACCGCCGGGGCGCCGGCGGGCAGGGCGGCCACGTCACCGCGCGCCTGGTCGGTGCCCGCCATGGTCCTCAGTCCCGGATCGAAGGCTGCGGCACCGGGCCGGGGCCACAGCCTTCGGGCATCGCATGGGGGCCGCCGGGCGGCACGCGGTGCGGCTCCGATCCGTCGCGGAACAGCATATAGGTCAGGGCGTCCCGGAGCGCGTTATAGGACGCATCGATGATGTTGGCGGAAACGCCGACCGTCGACCAATTGTCGTTGCGGCCGTCGGCGCTTTCGATCATCACCCGGGTGATTGCCCGGGTGCCGTCGCCGGGGGTCAGGATTCGCACCTTGTAGTCGATCAGCCGCAGGTCGGCGAGCCCCGGATAGGCCGGGATCAGAACCTTGCGCAAGGCCGCGTCCAAGGCGTTTACCGGGCCGTTGCCTTCGGCCACGGTCATGAACGGTTCGCCGGCCACGGTCAGTTTCACCGTCGCCTCGGAAATCGTCACCAGTTCGTTGCGCGCGTTCCAGCGGCGTTCGTCCAGCACCCGGAAGCTGTTGAGGCGGAAATATTCCGGAACCCCGCCCAAGGCACCCCGGGCCAGCAACTCGAAGCTGGCTTCGGCCCCGTCATAGGCATAGCCATCGTATTCCCGCTCCTTGACCAGTTCGACCAGGCGGTTGACCTTCGGGTCCTTTGGGTCGATCTCGATGCCGATTTCCCGGAACCGGGCCAGGATGTTGGACCGTCCGGCCTGGTCGGACACCACGATGTGGCGCTGGTTGCCGACCAAGGCCGGGTCAATGTGCTCGTAGGTCCGGGGGTCCTTTTCCACCGCCGAGACATGCAGGCCGCCCTTATGGGCGAAGGCCGATTCCCCGACGTAGGGCGCATGTCGGTTGTGCGGCCGGTTGAGGTGTTCGTCGAGGAACCGGGACACGTGGCTCAAACGGGTCAGGCCTTCCGCGTCGATTCCGGTTTCGAACCCCATCTTAAGGACCAGCGACGGGATGATCGCGATCAGGTCGGCGTTGCCGCAGCGTTCGCCCAGCCCGTTCAACGTGCCCTGGACCTGGCGCGCGCCGGCGCGCACCGCGGCCAGCGAATTGGCCACGGCGTTACCGGTGTCGTCATGGGCGTGAATGCCCAATTGGTCGCCGGGGATTTCCTTCGCCACCGCGCTGACGATGTCGAACACCTCGTGCGGCAAGGTGCCGCCGTTGGTGTCGCACAACACCATCCAGCGCGCGCCGGCGTCGCGGGCCGCCTTGAGGCAGGCGAGGGCGAAATCCGGGTCGGCCTTGTAGCCGTCGAAAAAATGCTCGGCGTCGAACATGGCCTCTTCCTTGCGCTGGACGGCCAGTTCGACGCTGTCGCGGATCATTGCGATGTTTTCTTCCTGGCTGATCTCTAGCGCCACATCGACGTGAAAATCCCAGGTCTTGCCGACCATGCACATGGCCGGCGCCTTGCTGCCCAATAGCGGCGCCAGGCCGGGATCGTTTTCCGCGCTGCGCCCGGGCCTGCGGGTCATACCGAAAGCCGTCAGGCGCGCCCGCTTGAGGGTCGGCGGATCGGCGAAAAAGGCATCGTCGGTCGGATTGGCCCCGGGCCAGCCCCCTTCGATGTAATCGATGCCCAGGCGGTCGAGTTCGCGGGCGATCGCCGCCTTGTCCACCGGGTTGAAGTCGACGCCTTGGGTCTGCGCGCCGTCGCGAAGCGTCGTGTCAAACAGGTATATTCGATTGTCGGCCAAGGCCTCGCCCGCCTCTTGCTGATCTCCGCGCCGATGCCCGCGGGGCATGGCCCCTGGTCGGGACCGTCCCGGCACGTTGGGAAAGAGCCGGAGAATGCCCAAAGACGCACCGTGAAACAAGGGGTTAGGGTTTCGCCCTTTGGCCGCCGAGGGGACCGTGCCGCGCCCGCGCCCAGCCGCGGTCGTCATCTTGCGCGATGGATATCGTTCATTTGGCATTTCCGGCGTTGCGGACTATGCTGCGGTCAACAGATTAAAGACGCCGCCCCGCTGTTGTGAGCCCAATCGGCTGCGGGTCGGCGGGCAGCGGCATTCATGGGGCTGACGAGGGGCCGAGGTGACGATGACCGCAAATACGGCGGGTCTGGGCATGACAAACGCGGAAACACCGGAGTATCTGGATTTGAAGGCCCGCGCGGCCGCCTCGAATCTCGATCCGGAAACCCTTTTGGCGACCGATTATCTGAACCATTTCAACGAGATCGTCATGCTCTTGGAAATGGTCCCGGACATGCCGGAGATCATGGAGGAGGTGAAGATCTGGCAACCCAAGGGATATGCCGACCATTTCCGCGATTCGACCATCGCCGACCGGGAACTGGCGATCGAGGCCTATGAGCATGTTCTGCCGGTCTACCGCGAACCGTTCGATCAGACCGTCGATCAATTGAACAACCTGATCGAATCCTGCGTCGCCCGCCTGGACAGCTTGATCGCCGTTAGCGATCTGGACCTGCTGCGCGAACAGGCCGGGGTCATGTCGCGGATGATCCAGCGTCTTTTGGATACCGCCTCGGGGATTATCCATGGCGCGACCAATACGATGGATCAGAAAGAAATCGATTTGATCATCGATACCTGAGCGACGGCGACCGTCAAGGCCGTCGGTAATCTCCCGCCTTTCGTTTTGGTGATGGCTGCCAAATGCGTCAGTCTGACGGACAGCCCGTCGGTCGGTCCGTCTGACCCAATGGCCTCATCCTGCGGAATTCCGGTCGAACGAGGTCGCTGCCCGGCCGACCATTTCGACAAAGGCATCGTTCGAAACCGGCGGGCTGAACAGGTATCCCTGTCCCTGGTGACAGCCGAGCGCATGGAGGAAACCCACTTGGCTTTCCGTTTCGATGCCTTCGGCGACGATCTTAAGGCTTAGGTTCTGGGCCATGGAAATGATCGCCCGGGCCACCGCCGAGGCATCCCGGTCATCGGGCAAGTTGGTGACGAAGGCCCGATCGACCTTCAGGTTGTCCAGCGGGAAGCGGGTCAGGTAGCTCAACGACGAATAGCCCGTGCCGAAGTCGTCCATCGAGACGTTGATGCCCATCTCCTTGATCGCCGCCAGGCTGTTGATCGTTTCTTCGGCGTTGGTCACCAGCATGCTTTCCGTCAACTCCACGTCCAACAGGCGGGGGTCCAGGCCACTGGCGTCGAGCGCGCCCTTGACCACGGTGACCAGGTCGCCGTGTTGGAACTGCATCGCCGACAGGTTGACCGCGACGTGAAAACCCTCGGACCCGGGCGCGTTCCAGGCGGCGGCCGTGCGGCAGGCTTCATCCAGGACCCAAGCGCCGATGCCGACGATCAACCCGGTTTCTTCGGCGACGGGCACGAATTCCGCCGGCGACACCACCCCCAGGTCGGGGTTTTCCCAGCGCAGCAGCGCTTCCGCGCCGATGATCCGGCGGTTCTCCAGGTTGACCTTGGGCTGGTAAACAAGATGGAATTCCCGGTTATCGATGGCGCGGCGCAGACCGCTGTGGATCTCGATTCGGCGGCGCGCGTCTTCCGAAAGCTGCTCGGTGTAGAACTGGAAGTTGGCGCGCCCGCGCTTCTTCGCGAAATGGGCGGCGGTGTCGACATTGCGCATCAATTCGACGATCGAGCCGGCGTTCTGCGGGTACATCACGACGCCGATACTGGCCGAGGTGAAGACCTCGCGCCCGTCGACCTGGAACGGTTGGGAAATACGCTGCAGAATATCGTGGGCGATCTTGGCCGCCCGGGCCTCGTCCTGCAAGTCCTTCAGAATGACCATGAACTCGTCGCCCGACAGGTGCGCCACCGTGTCCTGATTGCGCACGCAGCCGCAGATTCTATGGCCCGCCAGCTGAATGATGCGGTCGCCGATCACATGACCCAGGGCGTCGTTGATGGTCTTGAAGTTGTCCAGGTCGAGAAACAGGATCGAGAACCCGGTCCCGGTTTGATCGGCCTGTTCGATCGCTTCTTCCAGGCGTTCGGTGAACAGGTTGCGGTTGGGCAGGCGGGTCAGCGGGTCGCGCGTCGCCAGGTCGCGCAA
>JANQIJ010000092.1 GCA_028282185.1 Rhodospirillales bacterium | reverse complement strand
CGGCGGCGCAGAGCTCAGCCGGCGGGCCACCGCCTCGGTTGCGGACCTGGCGGACAAGAACTGGTCGGCCCGGCGGTCGGGCCTGGTCACCGAACTCTCGCTTGATGACGGGCCGACGCCCATCGATCCCCGGCGTTTGGCCCATTGGGTCACGGATGCCCTGCCCGCCGACGCCATCGTCGTCAACGAGGCTCTGACCTCGACCCGATTGCTGGAGCATCTGTGGCCGTTCCGCGACCGTTACGCCTATCACGGCCTGGCGTCCGGCGGCATCGGCTGGGGCCTGCCGGCGGCGATCGGCATCCAACTGGCGCAACCGGTCCGGCCGGTCTGTGCCATGATCGGCGACGGCAGCGCCATGTATTCGATCCAGGCGCTCTGGACCGCGGCGCATTTGAAGCTGCCGCTGACCTATGTGATCTGCAACAACGGCGGCTATCGGATCATCAAGCAGCGGCTGAAGACGTTTCACGGCTCAGAAAACTACATCGCCATGGATTTCGAAGACCCAACGATCGACTTCGTCGGGCTGGCCGGGGCCATGGGCGTCGCGGCCGAGCGGATCGAGGACCCGGCGGCATTCCGCCCGGCGCTCAAGGCGGCGCTCGCCAACCCGGGCCCGAACCTGATCGAGGTCGTGGTCGACGGCCGGGTCTAGGAGAAGTTAGTTTCTGAACAGCACCAGCTTCGCCGCAAGACCGACGAACACCAGACCGGCCACGCGATTGAGGGTTCTCTGTGCCGATACCGACTCCGTCAGCTTTTCGCCGATCAACCCAGCAAACCAAGCAATAGAACCGAACACCAGGAACGTCACGCCGATAAACAACGCGCCCAAGGTCAGGACCTGCAGCGTAACGGGTGCCGCAACCGCCGGATCAGTGAACTGGGGCAAAAACGCCAGGAAAAAGATCGCGACCTTGGGGTTCGTCACGTTCATGATCACGCCCCGCAGGTAGAGGTTTCGCTTCGAGGCGGCCTGGCCCGGCGCCACGCATACGGATGCACGGCCGGCGCGGAATGCCCGCCAGGCGAGATACAGGAGATAGGCCGCGCCGACCAGTTTCAGGATCGTGAACGCCACAGCGGAGGTTGCGAATATCACCGCGATGCCCAACGCCACGGCGGTGGTATGGACCAGCAATCCGGTGCAGAGACCGAGAGTGACCAGCAAACCCGCGATGCGGCCGTTCAGCGCCGATTGGGTGACGACGAAAAGATTGTCCGGGCCCGGAGCGACGGCCAGCGCCGCCGATGCCAGGACGAACAGGGACACGGTATCGACGGCGATGGGCATCGGGATGACGGGTCGTCAAGCGCTGCCCGCGACCCAGCCGGCGAGCGGCGCCTCCAGATTTTCCCAAGTCTGGAAGCCGGCGGTGACGAGCCGCGCCTGTTTGTCCTCGACCGCCAGCAGGGTCGGAAACCCGGTGATGCCCGATTGCTGGGCGAACCAGAAATCCCCCTGGGTTTCCTCACGGGTTTCCGGCGCGGTCAGGGTTTCGAAGAACGCCTCGCGGTCGAAGCCGAAATCCTGGGCGATGTCCGCCAGTTCGTTTTCATCCGCCGTGTTGCGGTTGTCGACGTAGAATGCCCGATGCAGATGCGCCAGGAACGGCAACGCCTTGGCTGCATCCAACTTCCGCGCGGTGACCACGGCGCGGCAGGCCGGCTCCGTGTCGTAGACGAAACCGTCCAGATCGAAGAACGCGAATTCGAAGGATTGGCCCGACGCTTCATGGACGTGTTGCCAATGATTGCGCACATAGTCCTTGTCCTTGTCGCGCATGGCGCGGGAGGTGCCGGGGCGCAGGCCACCGACCATGACGCGCACCGGCGCTGTCCGGCCGAAGGTCTCGGCGATCCTGTCGATCACCGGGGAAAAGCCCCAACACCAGGAACACATGGGATCCGCGACATAAAGAAAATGTTTTTCGGACATCCGCGCACTATAGGCCGGTCGCGCCGGATCGCAAATCGCCCGGATGGCATCCCGGAGGCTAACCTTCGTTTCGCAGGATGTCGCGGAACAGATCGATCAACACAGCCCGCCCCTCGAAACCGACGCCGGGCAGGTCCGGCGGCGACACAAGGCCGCCCTCAATCCGTTGGCCGTCGATCAGGCCACCAAATGGCTGGAAGTTGTGGGGGTTGATCTCGGCCCCGCCCAGACCAAGCGCAGCGACGCAATGCAGTGTGAACAGATGGCCGCCATGCGGCCAGAAAGCGCGGCGGTCCCACCCCGCCGCCTCCGCCGCGCCGATCATCCGCAGATATTCCGGCAAGCCGTAGCAATGGGCGATGTCGCAGAGCAGGATATCCGTCTCCGGGCGTAGGCCGGCATAGCGCAGCAGGTTCTTGAGGTCGGCCATGGAAAACGTCGCCTCGCCGCCCGCCACCGGGGGGCCGTAGGACGCGGTGAACTCGGCCATCAAGGGATAGTCCAAGGGATCGCATGGGTCTTCGAACCACCACAGGCCGAAATCCTGGAACGCCCGCGCCGCCTTCGTCAAGGCCGGCCGGTCGTAACCGTAGATGGCGTCGACGGCCAGATTGGCGGTCCCGCCCATGGTCTCGGCGGCGGCCTCGGTCCGCCGCATGTCCTCGGCCAAAAGCGCCGCGCCGACCTTGATCTTGGCCCGGGTATGGCCATCGGCGGCGAAGCCGGCCATTTCCGCCGTCAAGCGGTCCAGATCCTCGTCCGGAAAGTAATACCCACCCCCGGCATAGACCGGGACCGGGCCATCACCGACGCCCGGCGTCGCAACGCCCGGGTGATCTTGCAGGAAGCGTGCGAGCGACAGGCCCTGTGCTTTCGCCGCCGCGTCCCAAACCGCCATGTCGAGCGTGCCGACGGCGACCGAGCGTTCGCCATGACCGCCCGGCTTTTCGGCTATCATCATTGCCCGCCAAGCGCGAAACGGGTCGAGAATGCCCGTCGCCGGATCGGTCAGCTCGCCGCCCGCCGCCAACAGCCGGGGCGCGAAGCGGTCACGGATCAGGCCGCCCTGGCCAAACCGGCCGATGGAGGAAAACCCAAAGCCGACGACGGGTTCGCCATCGACGATCTTGTCGGTAACGACGCAGACCGCGCTGGTATCCAGGCCGCCGGGCGGGATGTCCGGATCGGCGTAGCGCGAAATCGGCACTGTCCGCTCATGGATGGCCGTGATCTTCATGCGCTCCTCCCCCGGGAACGGACAGTCTAGCGGCCGAGGGCGTCGATCGCGATTTCGGTTTCCCGAGCCAGGTTCGCCATCAACGCGGCCGCCGATTGGCGACGTGACAGGCCAATCCCCTGCCCGGCCCAAAGCGACAGATAGTCGGCCTCGCCGGCTTGGGTCGCCACCGTCCGCATCGGCCGGGTCAGGGCGTTCTGCCATGGAAACGGCAGGATATCGGCGGGCCCGCCGGTCGGCTCCATTTCTTCCATGAACCGGTTGACGACGCCGCGTGCCGGCCGCCCGGAAAAGGCCCGGGTCACGCGGGTATCCTGGGCCTCGGCCTCCATGATCGCGGCGCGGTGGCATTCCGGTGCCCCGGCTTCGTCGCAGGTCAGGAAGGCCGTGCCCATCTGCACCGCCTGGGCACCCAAAACCAGAGCGGCGGCGATCCCACGGCCGTCCATGATCCCGCCGGCGGCGATCACCGGGACCGAGACGGCATCGACGACCTGCGGGACCAGGGCCAGGGTACCGACGGTCGCCGGTTCGCCGGCCCCGTCGAAGGTGCCGCGATGACCGCCGGCCTCTCCGCCTTGGGCGATCACCGCGTCGGCGCCCGATTTGACGACGGCGACGGCCTCGGCGACGGTGGTCGCCGTCCCGATCAACACCATTCCACGGGCCTTCGCCGCGCGCACCGCGTCATCGGGCAAGGTGCCCATGATGAAGCTCAGTACTTGGGCGCCGCTGTCGAGCGCCACCGGGAAATTCCGCTCGAACGGATCGGTCATGCTTTCGGGCAGGTTCGCCGGCGGGCCATCGACGTCGGCCGAACAACGACTGACGAGGTCGATGGCCCGGGCCGCCTCCGTCGGCCGGTCCGGGATCGGCTGCGGCGCGAATAGATTGACGCAGAACGCCCGGTTGGTCCGGGCGCGAATGGTCTCCGCCGCCGCCTTGAAAGCGTCGGGCGTCAGGTAGGTGGCGCCGATCGAGCCCAGGCCGCCGGCCTCGGACACGGCGGCGGCCAGTTCCGGGGAATCGCTGCCG
>JANQIJ010000280.1 GCA_028282185.1 Rhodospirillales bacterium | reverse complement strand
TTGGCATGATGATCGAGCGCCGCCCGTCAGGCAGCTTCCTTGAAGGTTCCGCCTCGGGCACGCCCAAACACATGACCTGCATGTTCCATGCTTGGCAGTTCGACATGAAGGGCAACTGCGTCGACATTACCCGTGGCAAGGAAGGTTACGGCGACCGCTTGACCAAGGAGCAGACGGGCCTGCGCCGGCTGCGCTGCGAAGTTAAGTTCGGCGGTTTCGTCTGGGTCACGCTCAACGACCAGATCGAGCATTCGGTCGAGGAGTGGGCCGCGGGCAGCTTCGAATGTATCCGCGAAGCCGTGGATACCGAGCCGCTCGAAGTGTTCCACTATCACAAGGCGATCATCGGCACCAACTACAAGCTGTGGCACGACACCAACTCGGAATTCTATCACGATTACATGCACTACCATAACCGGGTGACGGGCTTTAACGAGGAGTACTTCGCACGCAAGAACGTCGCCTTTGACAACGGGCATGTGAACGTCAACAGCTTCGAGGTGAAGTACGATCAGTACGAAGGCTTCGAATCCCGCGCCGAACTCTCGTTCCCCGGCTTCCCGCCGAACCAGTGGTACATGATCGACATGTTCCCCGGCATGAACTTCAACCTTCGTGGCTCGGCGCTGCGCTGCGACGTGGTCACGCCGCTCGGGCCGGACAAGGTGATGATCGAGTTCCGCGGCCTCGGCCTGAAGAGCGATACGCTGGAAGAACGGATGACCCGGATCGAGCACCACAATTCGATTTGGGGTCCTTTCGGCCGCAACCTGCACGAAGACTTGATCGGCGTCGCCGGTCAGGGGTCAGCGATGTTGCCGGAATCCGAGCCGCGCCGCATTCTCCACGGCCGGCACGAAGACGAGTACATCCACGACGAAATCGGCATGCGTCACTTCTACGACGAGTGGGGCAAGTGGATGAACCGGAACCCGGCCGATCCGATGAAGCAGTACTCGGCCGCGGCTGAGTAACGCCTCCTGGGTTGTGGCGCGGGTCGTGCCGGCATGACCCGCGCCACCGCCGCTTTCCATTGAACGAACGCCGGGGGCCGATGGGAGCGGCCAGTGCGAGGTATCGCCTGGACGCCGAACCCCGGCGGCGTGTGAACATAAAAAAGTAAAAGACGTGACGAGAGGAAACTAAAGATGAGTGCGGACAAAACGACCGCCATCGAACAGGTCAAGGACACGATCTATCGGTCGTGCCTCTGCCTTGACGATGAGCGATGGAATGACTGGTTCGCCATGTGCGACGATTCCTTTGAATACAAGATCACCGCGTTCAGTCCGGAAATCCGGAAAGACATGGTCTATCTGTCTGGCAACCTCACGGAAATGAAGTCCATGTGCGAGATGCTGCCGCATCACAACACGGACCATTCGCCTCTGAAACGCCACGCGACGGTCTATTCCGTCGATATCGCGGAAGATGGCGCGTCTGCGGAAGCGATCACATCGGTCTTGATCTACCAGACGCTTTTGGACGGCATCAACTCGCATATCGATGCCGGCGAAAGCCATGTGTTTTGCATCGGGCGTTACATCGACAAGTTCGCCATCAATGGCGCCGGCGCCAAGCTGGTTTCGCGCGAGACTCGGATCGAAAATCGACGCTTGGACAAGGGCTCGCATTGGCCGTTGTAGGGTGTCGGCCCCGTATCGGGGTTGCCTAAGGATTTGTGATAATGACGAATTGGACCAAGGTCTGCGCGGCTTCGGACGTGCCGGAGAACGAATTGCGCAAGTACGACATCGGCGATATCGAGGTCGTCGTCGCCAACTACGGTGGTGGTTTTCGGGTCTTTCCGCCTTTCTGCCCGCATATGTTCGAACCGTTGGCCGTGTCGGGCATGTTGAAGGACAATGTCCTGACCTGTGGCAAGCATCTGTGGCAATGGGACTTGGCGACGGGCGAGAAGCATGGGCTCTCCGAGAAAGACATGCTGTTCTATGACTGCAAGGAAGACGGCGGCGAGATCCACGCCGACCTGTCGGAGCAGTTGACCTACGATTGGGAAGAAGAAGACGAGTTGGACGATGACGACTTCTTCTCTTAAGAAGTCGACGGTGAACCGTCCAACCGTCAATCCGAGATAACCCAGGCACGTCCGGCATGCGCATCATCGTACAGACGAAAGCCGGCACCTTTTCCTTGGATTGCGAGGAGGGTGACAACCTGCTGTATGCCGGTCTCAAGAGCGGGCTGAGCCTGCCTTATGAATGCGCCACCGGTACCTGCGGCACTTGCCGGTGCAAGGTCATGGAAGGCGATGTGGAGCTCCAATGGTCCGAGGCGCCGGGCCTGTCCTATGTCAAGCAAGAGAAGAACGAAACCTTGATGTGCCAGGTTCGCGCCCGGAGCGATTGCGTCATCCGCGTGCCGGGCGACGTGGTCCAGGGCGACGAAGGCCCTGAGTTCTTCTCCGGGACGCTTGAGAATTTCAAAAGGCTGACCCGCGACGTCATCAGCTTTTCCATCCCCCTGGACCGGCCGATGGATTTCATGGCGGGCCAGTTTTGCGTCTTGGAGACACCCGCTGTTCAGGGCGGTCGCGCCTATTCGATGACCAATCACGGCAAAGGCGTCGAGGTCTTGGACTTCGTCGTCAAGCGCAAGCCCGGCGGCCTGTTCAGCGACTGGTTGTTCGACGGCGGGCCGGAAAATGCGCCGGTTTCGGTCTTCGGTCCGCTGGGCCGGGCGACCTTCGATCCGGCGGAGGCGAAAAACGTATTGTGCATCGCCGGCGGGTCCGGCGTTGCGGGGATGATGGCCATACTGGAACAGGGCGTGCGGTCCGGGCACTTTGCCAACCACCGGGGCCATTTGTTTTTCGGCGTCCGGGGAAACTCGGACGTTTTCTTCGCCGACGAACTGAGCGGCTTCGCCGAAGCCTTCCCTGACAACGTCGGGGTCACCATCGCCTTGTCTGACGAGCAACCGAATGACGACCTGAAGGCACGCTATCCGCACCTTCATTTCGATCACGGCTTCGTCCATACGGTCACGTCGGACGCGATGAAGGACCGCTACGACAATATGGTTGGCTATGTGGCGGGACCGCCGCCGATGGTTGATGGAGCTCTTCGGATGCTGGTGCTGGAAGCCCGCCTGCCCGGCGCCGATATCCGCTACGATAAATTCAGCTGAGCGCTTGAAATAAGGAAAAAGCAATCATGTCCGTTGCGGCCGAACTCGCGAAAACAGAATTGTTCCAGGACCTGTCTCCCACAGCGCTTGACGCCATCGCCGCTCTCGCCGAAGAGCGGACCTACGAAGACAGCGAGAAGCTCTACGAACTGGGTGACGTTGCCGAAGATCTGTACTTCATCCACGAAGGCAGCGTCCGTTTCAGCCTTGGCGTGGCGAACCGGCCCGATGCCGGGGGTGCCATCGTCAATCCGCCGCAAATCATCGGCTGGGCCGCCTTGCTCCAGTCCGAGCCGCGGCGCGTGGCGACCGCCGTATGCCTGGAAGATACGGTGGTCTACGTGATCTCAGGGCAAAAGCTGTTGCGGCTGTTCGAAGACGACAGCGCCGCCGGCTACTTGGTGATGCGCCGCATGGCAACCATGGTGACTCGCGACTTTCTCTCGGTCATGTCGATTTAACAGCCCTGTCCCGGTCATTGCCCCTTTGGCCAGCATCTTTCATTCCTGCCGCCGACGCCTGAACCCCGCTGACGGCAGGGTGCCGATCACGTCGCGACCGGCCGCGCGGCAGGAGGCTTGGCCATGTCTCGTATGACAGCCTATCGGCCGCGCACGCCTTTGCCGCGCGGTCTGAGCGATGGCGCCATGCCCGCCGATTTCGGCGATGCGGCGGCTGAGGTTGCGGCCTGTCAGAAAGAGGCGGCTCTGTTCGACTACTCCTTCCTGTTGCGTGTTGGCGTCTATGGTCCGGACGCCGTCAGCGCCGTTTCCGCCTTCTGTGGCCGAGATTTCACGGACTTGGACGTGGGCGGAATTCGCTACGCCTTGCGCGCCGACGACGCTGGGCATCTACGCTCGGATCTGACCGTCTGGCGCACGGGTCCCCGTTCGGTCGAGGTCATGTCCGGACGGGCAGAGGACGCGCGGGACCTGCGTCTTCTGGTCGGCCCATTGGACGCCCATATGACGGACGACAGCGCGAGCACCGCCTGCCTCGCCGTTCAAGGCCCGGCGAGCGATGACCTGCTGGCCGAGTTTTCCACGGACAACCGACGGATCGAGAACATCGAATGGTTCGGATTCCGCGACATGAGCTTCGCCGGGGTCTCCTGCCGCATTGGTCGCCTGGGGTTCACGGGATTGCCGGGCGTTGAAATTCTTTGCGGCGTGCCCGCGGCCATTCGGCTGTGGCGGCGCTTGGAGACCCGCATCCGGCCGGCCGGCTTTTGCGCTGCCGACATCGTCCGGCTGAAGGCCGGACTGGCTCTGTTCAGCAACGAATTTCTGCCGCCGGTCACGGCTGCCGACGCGGGGTTCCCGCACTTGCAGCCGATGGCGGCGGCGCGTGACAGGCGTGCGGTCCGCGTCTGCTTTTCCGTTTCCGAACAGGGCCTTGCCACGGTGCCCGGCGATCTTGACCAAGTCCTCTGGTCCGAGGAACAGATCTTTCCACCGCCGCCCGGGCGCATCGCCGTCACCTCGATGGCGCGCGATCCGGAAGGCCGAGGAGCATTAGGCATGGGCTATATCAACGCAAGCGGTCCCGACGGCCCCGTTTCCGACCCGTCCGGCCGATTGCGGGGAATTGCCGTCAATCGGCGTTTCTGAAGTCTCCGCGATCAATGGCTCGCGCCGGTCCATGTGGCGCGCCGGCGATATGGCCGCGGCGGATCGCCTTGTGCACGCCGGGGCCGAAACAATAGGCCGGGACCCTGGTTTTCTTGGCTAGGCCGCGTTTGCGAAGGACGTCGGCGGCGGCTTTTGCGCTGACCGCGGTGCCGATGATGAAGTCGACCTCGCCATGCTTGTCCAGGGCCTGTTCGATCCGCCTTGCCTGGACCGCGCGGCCGGTGCTGCGGGCTCAACCGCCCTTGATCGCCGGAAAGACGGTGATTTCATCGCCGTCCTCAAGCCTCTTGCCGGCGCGGTCGGCAATCGGCACGGGGCTTTCGTTCAGCAGGGTCATATAGGCCTCGCCGACGTCGTCCGGCAATTTCAGGGCGGTGACCGCCTGTTCCAGATCGGCGCCGTCGGGCAGCACCAGGCTGCCGACCCCATTGGCATCGAAGCCCGCCGGCTGGAATGGGTCCATGGAGATCAGCTTGATCGTCAGTTTCATGGGCGGGCGCTCGGCGGTGTTAGGCCAGGCCAAGACGTTGCAGGGTTTGCGTCGTCGGCTCGCCGTCCGGCGTCCAACCGCGCAGGTCGTAATATTCCGGCAGCATTTTGTCCAACTCGGCCACGCGGCCCTTGCCGGCGCCACCCTTGGCCGGTTCCGTCAACACCCGCTTGGGCAGGGTGTCGTCGGCGGCGGTGAAACCGGCGCCGTTGTTGAACAGGCGTTCCAGGTTGAAGACACGTTCACCGACTTCGAGCAAGCGTTCGACCGTCCAGTCGCCGGCGCAGGCGGCGTCGATCTGATCGGCATAATCGGCGATCTGCCAGACGGCCTTGGTGAAGGTGCAAGGGCCCGACGAATCGACGGCCGCCACGTAATCCTGGCTGTCCTTGACGATCTTCGCCTTGCCGTCCGGCGTGACCCGCTGGAAATCGTCCTGAAAGGGCGATGCCTTCAGGTGGCAGGCGCCGCGATTGGACGTGGCGTAACCAAGCGCCATGCCCTGCATGGCGCGCGGGTCGTAGCCGGGGAATTCCTGGCCCTTGACGACCATGGCGAATTCCGGGCGGCCGTACTTGTCGCAAAGCCGCTTGGCGCCCTGACCCAGTTCCTTGCCGAAGCCTTGCGCCGTCCCGGTGACCTCGGCGGCCCAGACCAGGGCTTCTGCATTGCCGAAGGAGAAGTCCCGGCCCTCCGTCTCCGCCGTGGTGACGGCGCCGGCCTCGAACAACTCCATGGCCGCGGCCACGGTGGCGCCGAAGGAAATCGGGTCCATGCCCTGTTCATTGCAGACGGCGGAGGCATAGGTCGCCGCCTCGACGTCGGTGACCCCGCACATGGGTCCCACGGCATAGGCGCTTTCGTATTCCAGGCCGCCGGTCACTCCCTGGTGCTGCGGTTTGCCCTTGATCGAAAAATGATCGGGATCGATCTTGGCCATGCGGCCGCAGCCGATGGAACAGGCGAAGCAGGCCTTGGCCCCTTGGTAGGGCGCCTGGCCGTCGGATTTGCGGGGTGTGTGCTGCTTCCTGACATTGACCTCGGCGACGCCGTCGAATTGGACCTCGCGGCAATTCAGCGTCGGCAGCGAACCATGGGCTTGGGTCACGTCCATCATCGCCATGGTGCCAAGCCCGGTGTAGCGGGCGCGGGCCGGGCTGGGGTCGAGGATCTCCCGTTTCTGCCGGGTGACGTCCAGGAACCGCTTGGGGTCATCGACCTTGACGCCCCGGGTACCGCGCACGGCCACGGCCTTCAGGTTCTTCGAGCCCATCACCGCGCCGACGCCGGAGCGGCCCGCCGCCCGGTCGCGGTCGTTCATGATGCAGGCAAAGCGAGCCAAGGTTTCGCCGGCGACGCCGATGGCGGCGACGCGGATCAGCGGGTCCTGGTGCCGGGCCTTGATCGCATATTCCGTATCCCAGACGCTTTCGCCCCAGATGAAGCCTTCGGCGTCGAGCAGTTCCGTCCTGTCGTCGGCGATCATCAGGTAGACGGGTTTGGCTGCGCGGCCTTCCAGGATCAGCATGTCCCAGCCGGCGAGCTTGAATTCGCCGCCCCATTGACCGCCCGAATTGGAGCAGGCGATGGTCCCGGTCAACGGCCCCTTGGTGATCACCGAATATCGCCCGCCGGTGGACGCGCAGGTCCCGGTCAGCGGGCCGGTGACGAAAATCAGCTTGTTGCCCGGACCCAGGGGGTCGGTCTTGGGGTCGACCTCTTCCGACAGGTACTTGCTGCCGAGCCCCCGCTGGCCCAGGTAGTCCGCCACCCATTCCTCGTTCAGGGCCTCGGCGGCGCAGGTCCCTTCTGTCAGGTTCACGCGCAGCAGCTTTCCATGCCAAGCCATGGTCGATGTCTCTCCTTGAAGCCTTCGATCCCGCGTCGTCGCGGTTGGATACGGACCCTACCGATGTACGGAATTTCCGCGGCCGGCGCCAGGAACAATCCGATGTTTGCCCCGACTTCAGTGGGGCCGCACGGTGATCAAGCCCGTTCGCCCTTGCCGTGAATCAGGTGGCCGCGCAGCCAGGTCGACAGCGAGTCCATGGCCATCACCAAGATCACGGTCAACAGAATGATGTAGAGCGTGTTTTCCCAGTCCCGCGCGGTCCGGATGGTTTCGACCAGCAACAGGCCGATGCCGCCGGCGCCGAGCGCGCCGATCACCGTCGCCGAACGGGTATTGGATTCCAGGTAATAGAGGCCTTGGGAAACGAACACCGGCAGGATTTGCGGGATGACCCCGAAGCGATAGCGTTGGAAGCGGCTGGCGCCGGTGGCCTGCACGCCTTCAACCTGCTTGTTGTCGATGTTTTCCAAGGCCTCGGAAAACAGCTTGCCCAGCGTGCCCGTATCGGTGAAGGCGATGGCCAGCGCGCCCGTCAGCGGTCCCAGACCGAAAGCACGGATGAAGATCAACGACCAGATCAGCATGTCGATGCCGCGCAGGAAGTCGAACAGGCGGCGAACGAAGAACCGGACGGCTTCCGATGGCGCGAAGTTCTTGGCCGCCAGAATGGCCAGCGGCAGGCCGACGAAGGCGGCGGTGAAGGTCCCCAACACGGCCATCAGCAGGGTTTCCAGCAGCGCCTTGAAGACCTCGCCGTGCTGCCAATCGGGATTGCGCCAGAAGGTCTGGAACACGTATCGCCAATTGGGCATCTCCGCTTTGACCCGCTCGCCCGAGGTGGCCAGGTCGAACACCTCGCCGAAGCTTTTGCCGTGAAGGTCGCTGTCGAACGGAAAGAAGAAGTTCTCCCAGCCCAGGAAGTAGCGATGAACCTCGATCCGGGCGCGGGACACCTGGACCCGCCGGTCCAGGGTCGGGCGCGCGTCGAACTTGTCGTCGCGGGCCGACAGCCAATCGGGCAGGGGACCCGGCGGCAGGCGCGTCTCGACCCCTCCGGCCGTGGCCGTCGCCTCGATCACGCCGTAGCCGGGGACCGTGAAGCGCAGGGTTTTGCCGTTGATTTCCGCCAGGTAGCCGTCGCCCAAGTCGATCCGCGCGTCTGTCTCGCCGACCCGGTCGACCCAGGCGGGAAATTCCTTGTACTGCGCCGTGCGTTCGCCCTCGACGGCGACGATCAGGCCCTCGCGCCGCAGGTTCTTGGTGACATGGACCTTATGGGCCACCGCGTCGGTGCCGAGGATCACCGCGCGTTGCGGGTCGGCCTGTTCGATCAGGCGGGTGACCTCGAAAGTCTGCCAAGTATAGGCCAGATAGGCGATGACTGCGAAAGTCGCGGCGAAGCTCAGCAAGGTCCGGCGGCGGATGCTTCGGTAGACGGTCCCGGCGTTGCCGGTGCCGCCCATGCCGTTCCCGTCGCCGTCTTGGGCGGCGCTCTCTTGCCCGCCCTGCACCAGGCGCTGGCGCAGGTAGGAAGAGAGCTGGTCGATGACGAAGATCGAGATCAGAAGCAGCACGAACAGCGCCGCCGTCTCGTCGCCGGCGCCTTGTCCCCAGCCGATGGTGCGGCGCAATTCGGCGCCGATCCCTCCGGCGCCGACGAAGCCGAGAATCGCCGAGGCGCGCACGTTGATTTCCAGGCGCAGCAGGAAATAGCTCAAATAATTGGGCAGAACCTGCGGTACGACGCCGTATTTCATACGCTGGGTCCAACCGGCGCCGACCGACTGCAGGCCTTCCAGCGGCTTGCGGTCAATGTTCTCGTTCACTTCCGAAAACAGCTTGCCGAGCGCCCCGGCGGTGTGAAAGGCAACGGCAATCATCGCCGGCACCGGGCTGGTCCCCAGGACGAAAATCAGGAACAGGGCGATGATCAGTTCCGGAAACGCCCGCATGATGTCCATGGTGCGCCGGAACAAGGGCGTTGCCCGGGGCCATGGCGCCAGCCCTTGGGTTGACATGAACGACAGCAGCAAGGCGAAGATGCCGCCCAGGATCGTCGCCACGGCGGCGATGTTGAGCGTCTCGATCAGCGCCGGCATGAACTTCCACAACAGCGGGAAGAACCCGGCGCCGGCGGCCCAGGCTTCTTTGACGATTTCCCCGGGATAATCGAAGAACTGGTTCAGGCCCTTGATGAACGAGCCCGAGTTCATCATCGACGCCTGGCCGTAGCCGGAAATGATGATCGCGGCGACGATGGCGATGGTCGCCGCCGTGTACAGCCGGCGGTGCCGTTCCAGGCGATGAACTTCGTTCTGCAGCGCCGCAACGTTCATTAAAAAATCTTTTGCGTCAAAGGCATAAAAAGATACATCTTGGCCTTGAAACCAAGGGCGGGCGGACCGGGGTGCCGGACCGCCCGCGACTAGGGTTTCTGTTGCGGCCTAGTTCTTCTTCTTCGACTTGAGGCGCCGGGCCTCGATGATCGCCTCATAGGCCTCGTGGCTGATCGGTGCGATGCCTTTGACCTTGCCGGCCATCACCGTATAGGCGCATTCCGGGTCCATGGATTCGAGGCTGGCCATCATGCCGGTGACCTGCAGCTTGACCTTGGTCGGCAGGGTCTTGCGCAGGACGATCGGGCCTTCCGGGATCACGTTGGACTGCCAGATCTTGCGCAGGTTGGTCATGTCCACCAGGCCCGCGTCGGCGGCCTGGCGCAGGGCGGCGGAATTGTAGCCGTCTTCCCAATTGCCGATGCCGTCGGCCCAGGTCACGCCGCCGTCGATGTCGCCGTTGCTGACCGCGACGATGGTCTGTTCGTGACCGCCGGTGAAGACCACGTCGCCGAAGTATTCGCCCGGCTTCATGCTGTAGCCCTTTTGCGGAATTTCGATCGACGGGATCAGGTAGCCCGACGTCGAATTCGGGTCGCCGAAGCCGAATTTCTTGCCCTTCATGTCGTCCAGCGTCTTGATGCCGCTGTCGACCCGGGCGAAGCCGATAGAATAATAGCCGTAGCTGCCGTCGGTGTTGATCTTGACCAGCACCGGTTCGACCGCGTCGGGGTTGGTCAGGTAGACCTTGGCGTAGCCGGAGGCGCCCAGCCAGGCCAAGTCGAGATTGCCGCCCAGCAGGCCTTCGATCACGCCGTTGTAGTCGGCCGGCGCGAACAGCTTGGTCGGCACGCCGAGCAGTTTTTCGGTGCGGGCACGCAGGCATTCGTTGGACCGCAGCCGGTCGGACGCGTTCTCGCCGCCGAGAATCCCGATCCGGAATTCCTTGATCTTGTCGTCGGCCATGGCGGTATGCGTGGCGAATACGGCGACCGCCGCGGCGGCCAAAAGGTGGGTGAGCTTCATCCTATCCTCCTGATTAAACCCTTTGCCGGGAGCGCCGGCCATCGGTTGGACAAACTGCGGTGGTGCCGGCCTAGACGGCGGTCACCAGGGTCGACGCCTCGGCGGCCGATTGCGCCGGCCTGTCACCCAATGAGGTCGACGTCACCGCCTCATCGAGATCCTGTTCCGCGCCATAGATGTCGCGCACCACATCCTTGGTCAGGCCCTCGGCCGGGCCGTCGTAAACCATGCGGCCGTGCAACATGCCGATCACCCGCTCGCAATAGGTTCGCGCGGTGTCCAGCGTGTGCAGGTTACAGATCACCGTCAGGCCGTCACGCTCATGGATTTCCCTGAGCGACTTCATCACCACCTCGGCGCTCAGCGGGTCAAGCGAGGCGATCGGTTCGTCGGCCAAGATCATTTTCGGGTGCTGCATCAAGGCGCGGGCGATGGCGACGCGCTGCTGCTGGCCACCGGACAGCGCCTCGGCCCGCTTCAGCGCCTGGTCGGCGATGCCCAGGCGGTCGAGCGCTTCCAGGGCTTCCTCGATCTCGCCCCGGGAAAAAACCGAAAACAGGCTCTTCAGGTTGGAATGGCCGTTCAACCGGCCGAGCATCACGTTGGTCACCACTTCCAGACGGGGAACCAGATTGAACTGCTGAAAAATCATCGCGCAATCGCGCTGCCAGGCGCGCATCGCCTTGCCCTTGAGTTGCAAGGCGTCGCACCCGTCAATGACGATCTGCCCCCGGGTCGCCGGGGTCAGACGGTTGATGATCCGAAGCAGGGTCGATTTGCCGGCGCCGGAGCGTCCGATCACGCCGATCATCTGGGGTTTTTCCACGGTGAACGAGACATCGTTCACCGCAAGCGTCTGCCCGAAGGCTTTGGTAACACCGATGACCTGCATGTTTCACCGTCGTCTTGGGGAGAGTGTCTCAGTAGCAACGGCGCGTTAGCTATTCGTGACATTTATATTTCAGAAACGTGTCGTTCCGTCGGCTGCAGCGGCCGGGGGTCGCGGACGCGTCAACGAAGAGGGCCGCCGACGCCATGCGCCGCGGACCGACCGCCGCGGTTCATCGGGCTCGGGAAACGACGTTCTACAGGAGGCGGTCCCGCTTTTGCGCATCGACCACGGCAAGCGCCGACATGTTGACGATACCGCGCGCGGTGACCGCATTGGTCAGGATGTGCGCCGGTTGCGCCGTGCCGATCAGGATGGGGCCGATCGGTAATCCGTTTTCCAACGATTTCAGCAAGTTGAAGGCTGAATTGGCGCTTTCCCGGTTGGGGAAGACCAACAGGTTGGCCATGCCGCTGAGCCGCGAATTGGGGAACACACGGGCCCGGATTTCCTCGTCGATCGCTGCGTCGGCTTGCATTTCGCCCTCGACTTCCAGGTCGGGCACCTGTTCGTGCAAAAGCGCGAGGGCATCGCGCATCTTCTGCGCGCAGGGCGTCGAATCGGCGCCGAAATTCGAATGGGACAGCAGGGCGACCTTGGGCGTCTCTCCGAAACCGCGAACGAATTCGGCCGACAGGCGGGTCATCTCCACCACTTCTTGCGCCGAGGGGTCGTGGGTGACCTGGGTATCGACCAGGAAGAACGTGCCCTTCGGCAGCAACAGGACACTGAGCGCCGAAACGTCCCGCACGCCGGGCTGTTTGCCGACCACGTCCATGAGATAGCGCAGGTGATAGTCGTAGCGCCCGACAACGCCGCAGATCATGGCATCGACCTCGCCGCGTTTGAGCATGACCGAGGCGATCACCGTGGTGTTGGTGCGGATGATCTGGCGCGCCGCGCCCGGGGACACGCCCTTGCGCTCCATCAACGAATGGTATAGCCGCCAATAATCCTCGTAGCGCGGGTCGTCTTCCGGATTGCAGATCTCTACGTGCTTCGCTGGATCGAATTTCAGGCCCAGACGCTCGACGCGCATGGCGATGACTTCGGGGCGGCCGACCAGCACCGGTCTGGCGATGCCTTCGTCAAGCAGGACTTGGGTCGCTCGCAGGACCCGGTGGCTTTCGCCTTCTGCGAAGACCAGCCGCTTGGGGTCTTGCTTTGCACTGTCGAAAATCGGCTTCATCAACATGCCGGAACGGAATACGAAGCGCTCCAGTTCGTGGCGGTAGGCTTCGAAATCCGCGATCGGCCGCTTGGCGACGCCGGACTCCATGGCCGCCCGGGCGACGGCCGAGGCGACCTCGACGATCAGGCGCATGTCGAACGGCTTGGGCAGCAGGTAGTCCGGCCCGAACCGCAGATCCTCGCCGGCGTAGGTCCGGGCCACGGTTTCCGAGCTTTCCTGCATGGTCAGGTCGGCCACGGCCTGGACCGCGGCGAGCTTCATGTCCTCGTTGATCGTCGTCGCGCCGCAGTCCAGCGCGCCCCGGAATATAAACGGGAAACACAGCACGTTGTTGACCTGGTTCGGATAATCGGACCGGCCGGTGCAGATCACCGCATCCGGGTTGGCGGCCTTGGCGTCTTCCGGCAGGATTTCCGGATCAGGGTTGGCGAGCGCCATGATCAGCGGTCTGTCGGCCATGGTCGCGACCATCTCGCGTTTCAGGATACCGCCCGCCGACAACCCCAGGAACACGTCGGCGCTTTGGATCGCCTCGGTCAACGTGCGCTCGTCCGTGGCCCGGGCATAGGCCGCCTTCTGCTCGGTCATTTCTTCGGTGCGGCCTTCGAAGACCACGCCCTTGTGGTCGACCAGGGTGATGTTTTCCCGCTTCAGGCCCATGGAAACCATCAAGTTCAAGCAGGCGATGCCGGCAGCACCCCCGCCGGTCGAGACCAGCTTGACCTTGTCCAGGTCCTTGCCGACGATGCGCAGTCCATTGGTCAAAGCCGCGCAGACGACGATCGCCGTACCGTGCTGATCGTCGTGGAACACCGGGATGTTCATCCGTTCCTTCAACTTGGATTCCAGGATGAAGCAATCCGGGGACTTGATGTCTTCCAGGTTGATGGCGCCGAAGGTCGGTTCCATGGCGGCAATGATCTCGACCAGTTTTTCCGGATCTTGCTCGTCCAATTCGATGTCGAACACGTTGATCCCGGCGAACTTCTTGAACAGGACGGCCTTGCCCTCCATCACCGGCTTCGACGCCAGCCCGCCGATATTGCCAAGGCCCAGCACCGCCGAGCCGTTGGACACCACCGCGACCAGATTCTGCCGCCCGGTGAGGACCGCGGCTTGCTCCGGGTCGTCCTTGATTTCGAGGCAGGCATAGGCAACGCCCGGCGAGTACGCGAGCGACAGGTCGCGCTGCGAGGCCAGCGACTTTGTTGGGGTGATTTCCAGTTTCCCCGGTGTCGGTTCCCGATGGAACCTTAATGCCCGTTCCTTCAGGTTCTCGTTATCAGCCATCCCCTATGTATCCTCTCAACCGGCGATCGGCATTGATCGGCGGGGTTTCCATTGTCGTTGGCGGAACCCGTCGGATCGGAGCCGCTTTTTAGAAACCTCTTGCTAAGGGTGATCGGGAAACGGCAGAAAGACAATGGTTTTCATGGGGTTTTGCCAGGAGTACGGATCGAGATGGCTGCGGACAACCGACTGCCGGCGGTAATCGGCCATCGCGGCGCCGCCGGGCACGCGCCGGAAAACACCCTGGCCGGCCTGCGCAAGGCCCATGACCTGGGAGTCACCTGCGTCGAATTCGACGACATGCTCAGCGCCGACGGCGTGCCGGTCCTGTTCCATGACGAGACCTTGGAGCGGACCAGCGACGGCACCGGGCGGTTGTCGAGCCAGCGTTGGGAGGACCTGCAGAAACTTGACGCCGGATCGTGGTTCGGCCCGGTCTTCGCCGGTGAGCCGATCCCGTCCCTGCATCAGGCGATGGCGGTCCTGGGCGCCCTCGGCATGAAAGCCAATGTCGAATTGAAGCCGTCCCGCGGCCAGGACGCCATGACCGGTGTGATCACCGCCAAGACGTTGCAGGAATCCTGGCCGGCGGTCCTGCCGGCGCCGGTGATTTCCAGTTTTTCCGGCAAGTCGTTGGTCGCCGCCGCCGACCAGGCGCCCGAGTTTCCCCGCGCCTTGCTGGTTTGGGAGTTCCCCGACGATTGGCGGGCCCGGGCCGACGCGGTCGGCGCCACGGCGGTGCATGCCAGCCGCAAGCATCTGACCCGCGATCAGGCGCGGGCGATCCTTGATGCCGGCTATGCGTTGCGCATCTACACGGTCAACGACGGGACCGAAGGCGCCCGGTTCTATGACTGGGGCGCCGAAAGCCTGTTCACCGATTATCCCGAGCGGATCGTCCCGCGATGAATGACGCCGGGTCTCAAGCGGGCTTGATCCTGGCCATCGATCAGGGCACGACGTCTTCCCGGGCCATGCTGTTCGACGCCGGCGGCCGGGGGCTTGGCAAGGCACAACGTGAATTTACCCAGCTGTTCCCCGAGGACGGGCAGGTCGAGCACGACCCCGAGGAAATCTGGATCACCACCCTGACCGTTTGTCGCGAGGTGCTGCGCGCCGCCGGACATTCGGCCACGGCGGTCGCCGCCGTCGGCATCACCAACCAGCGGGAAACCACCCTTATCTGGGACCGGGCGACGGGCCTGCCGATCCACAACGCCATCGTCTGGCAGGACCGGCGCACGGCGCGGCAATGCCGCCACCTGCGCGATGCCGGGCACGAGCCCGCGATCACGCAATGTACGGGCCTCGTCCTCGACCCCTATTTCTCGGCGACCAAGATTGCCTGGATCCTGGACAAGGTGCCCGGCGCCCGGGCCCGGGCGGAGAACGGCAAGCTCGCCTTCGGCACGGTCGATACTTTCCTTCTATGGCGTTTGACCGGCGGCCGGGTCCACGCCACGGATACGACCAACGCCGCCCGCACTCTGTTGTTCGACATCCACGCCGGCGCCTGGAGCGATGAGATGCTGGCGCTGTTCGATGTGCCGCCGGAAATCCTGCCCGATGTCCGCGACAGCGCCGGCGACTTCGGCGAAACCGAACCGGAGCTGTTCGGTCGCGCCCTGCCGATCCGGGGCATCGCCGGCGACCAGCAGGCGGCCACCGTGGGCCAGGCCTGTTTCAATCCCGGCATGGTGAAATGCACCTACGGCACCGGGGCGTTCCTGGTCCAGAACACGGGCGATACGGCGGTCCGATCCCGCAACAAGCTGTTGACCACGCCGGCCTATCGCACGGCGGCGCCGGTGATGAAGATCGATCCCTCCAGGGCATAGGTCGTGCGCCCAACCGTGCGATAGGCCGGCGTGGTCAACAGCTTGTTGCGG
>JANQIJ010000083.1 GCA_028282185.1 Rhodospirillales bacterium | reverse complement strand
TATCCGCATACGCTGTCCGGCGGCCAGCAGCAGCGGGTCGCCCTGTTGCGGGCCTTGGCGCCCTCCCCCCGCATCCTGTTGTTGGACGAACCGTTTTCCGGGCTCGACGTGACCCGGCGGGCGCAGATCCGCCAAGACACCTTTCAGGTCCTGAAACGCGCCGGCATCGCCACGCTGATGGTCACCCACGATCCGGAAGAAGCGATGTTCATGGCCGACCGCATCCTGGTCATGCAGGATGGCCGCATCGTCCAATCGGGCAGCCCCGTCGACATCTATTTCAAACCGGCATCAACCTTCGTCGCCGAACTGTTCGGCCCGGTCAACCGCTTTCCCGGCCGGGTGGAGAACGGCGCGCTAACGACGCCGCTTGGCCGCCTGCCCTGCGACGGCCTGGCGGAGGCCACGGAAGTGCGGGTCCTGGTCCGCCCGGAATCGCTGACCCTGACGCCTCTCGAAGACAACGCGCCGGGCGGCGCGACGACCGGCGACGGGCCCGTCATCCGCGTCGAAACCGCCCGCCCCCTCGGCCGCTCGACCCATCTGACCTTGCACCTGCAAAATGGCCACGACAGCTATACGGTGCAGGCCCGCATGTCCGGCGCGTTCCTGCCGCAAACGGGAAGCCGGGTCGCGGCCTCGGTCGCGCCGGAAGGCGTCCTGGTGTTCCCGAAGGACGAATAGGCGGTCCCGCGCCGCCGATGGGACCACCCGGTAATTCTTGCCGCTCTCGCGCAGGCGTAAGCCAACGCGGCAGGGATTGCCTAGAACCCAGGGAATTTTATTTCTATTTTTCAATGAACTAAAGAGAATTCCAGGTGGCATTTTCCTTGCATTATATGACGCGGGAATAATGCAGAAGGAGCCCCGGTGGGGGCATCGACGCCATGGGTTTGAACGTTTATCAGCAAGCGACGCTGGCCATGATGGGCCAGTCCCACAAGCTGAACACGATTTCGCAGAACATCGCCAACATCAACACGGATGGCTTCAAGCGGACGGACACGGAATTCCAGACGCTGCTGAGCAGCCCGTTCGTATCGCCATCGGCCGATACCAACACCAGCAACGCCTTGACCTCAGGCCAGGACTTTGGCGGGGTCGTTCCCGTCGACCTGCAGCGGATCACCCAGCAAGGGCAGATTCGCACGACCGACCGCAATCTCGACGTGGCCATCTCCGGCGACGGTTTCTTCATGGTCAGCCCCGACATCAACGTGAACAGCAACATTATGTACACCCGGCGCGGCTCCTTCGACCTCAACATCACGGACCTGACCGACACGGTGACGCTGGACGACGGGACGACGACGGCGACGGTCAACCAGGGCTTTCTCGCCGATCAGTTCGGCAACTTCGTCTTGGGCGTTCCGGTAAACGCCGACGGGAGCTTCACGCTTGGCAATCCGGCACCCATGCGGATCGACCAATTCGCCTTTGCGACCACCGGCATCGCCACGAGTTCGGCCGAGATCGACATCAACTTGCCGGCCAACGCGGACGATGGGCAGACCGAATTGGCGAGCATGTCGATCGTCGATTCGAACTTCAACAACAAGGACTTAAGCCTCAGCTTTTCCAAGGTCATCGGGACCAACAACCAATGGGATTTCCGCCTGATCGGCGATTCGGTGGCGAGCGTGACATCGGGCAACGCCGCTGCCTGGGCCGGGTTGACGACCAATGCCAACCAGTTGGTCCGCTTCACCAAGAACATCGGCGGCAACGACTTGATCGAAGTCCGGCAGAACCAAGTGCCGGACAACCCCTTGACGCCCAGCCTTGAACCGGCGCAAGTCGGGCCGGGCATCGCCGGCGCGTTCGCGGGCCTGCGGCCGGGCGATCAGATCACCCTGGCCGGCGTCGGCCTCGACCCCGGCAACAACGGCACCTTCACCATCGCCACGGTATCGCAGGACCAATCGTCCATCACCCTGTCCTCGGCCACGCCGATCGCCGTCAGCGGGGTCGAAGCCAACGAAGTGGACGCCGGCAATACGCCCTTGACGCCGACGGTGTTCAGCTCCACGGCCCAGGTGCTGACGACCTTGCAGTTCGCCAATACCGGCGGGCTGTCGTCGACGGACAGCTACAGCTTCGACGTCACCTTCACCGACAGCGCGAGCGCGTCCTTTACCTTGGACGTCAGCGGCTTCACCCAGTTCGCCGGCGCCTTCGACGTCAGCAACTTCCGCGACAACGGTGCCGAACGGGCCAATATCGAGGCCTTGTCCGTTGGTCCCGGCGGCGAGATCGAGGCCGACTTCACCGACGGCACGCGCCGCGCCTTGTACAAGATAACGCTTGCCACCTTCCCCAACCCGAACGGCCTGGAAATGCGCACCGGCCACCTGTTCGACCAGTCCATTACGTCGGGTCCGCCGACCACCGTGTTCGCCGATTCGTCCGGTTTCGCGACGATCATCGGCAGCGCGCTGGAAGGGTCCAACGTCGATCTTGGCGTCGAAATGACCCGCCTGATCGCCGCCCAGTCAGCCTACAACGTCGCCGCGACGACCTTCAAGACCGCGGACGAAATGCTCCAGGAAGCGGCCAACCTGAAGCGCTGATCGGCCCCCCGGAACGCGATCCAGTTGATCTGAAAGGCGGTCCATCGGGCCGCCTTTTCGGCCTTCAAGGCCGCCCGGCAAATCTTGCCCGCCCCCAGGGGCATATTGCCCAGAAAACCCCGACCGAAGACCGCTTGCATGCTATTTTTATATTTAAATTCAGCAGATTAAGGGACATCAGACGATGGCATGTTTTTCGCTAATTAGTATGTGAAACAACCGGTTTCCGGGCCTTTCGTCCGGCAAGACAGAAAGAAACGGACAGCAATGTTTGAAACGGGAAAAATGAACTGCTCCAATAGTCCGGGCGCCAAGCCACGGATCCCGCGCGCCGGCGGACAAACCCTCGCCGGACTTCTTGGCCTGATGATGGTCCTGTTCGCGGCGCTGCCCGCGGAGTCCGCCTCGCGGATCAAGGACATCGTCGATTTCGAGGGCATTCGGGAAAACCAATTGGTCGGCTACGGCCTGGTGGTCGGTCTCAACGGCACCGGCGACAAGTTGGCCGACGGCCATTTCACCAAGGAAAGCATGCAATCCATGCTCAACCGCTTGGGCGTGCAGACCACGGATGCGGGGCTTGCTTCGAACAATGTCGCCGCGGTCATGGTAACCGCCAACCTGCCGCCGTTCTCCCGGCAGGGGTCGCGCATCGACGTGACGATCAGCGCCCTTGGCACGGCCACCAACCTGTTGGGCGGGACGTTGCTGGTGACCCCGATGCTGGGCGCCGACGGCGAGGTTTATGCCGTCGCCCAAGGCCAGGTGGCCGTCGGCGGGTTCACCGCCGGTGGCGCCGCCGAAACGGTGACCAAGGGGGTGCCGACATCGGCCCGGATCGCCAATGGCGGAATCATCGAGCGCGAGGTCCCCTTCGAAATCGGCAATCTGGACGTCGTCAAGCTGAGCCTGAAGAACCCGGACTTCACCACCGCCCGGCGCATCGCCCAGGCGATCAACGCCTTTTTGGGCACCGCCGCCGCGGCGCCGACGGACCCCAAGACGGTGCAGCTCGAGGTCCCGGCCAGCTATCGCCGCAACGTCGTCAATCTTTTGACCGACGTCGAGCAACTGCGGGTCGAGCCGGACCAGATGGCCCGCGTGCTGATCGACGAGCAATCGGGCACCATCGTCATGGGTGAAAACGTCCGCATCTCGACGGTGGCCATCGCCCAGGGCAGCCTGACCATTCGTATCACCGAAACCGCGCAAGTGTCCCAGCCCGGCCCCTTCGCCGAGGTGGGCACGACGACCACGGTCAACCGCACCGACGTCGAGGTCGAGGAAGACGCCGACGCCCGCCTTACGGTGTTCAACGACGGCGTTACCCTGCAGGACCTGGTCAACGGTTTGAACCAACTGGGCATCGGCCCACGCGACATGATCACCATTCTTCAGGCGATCAAGGCCGCGGGCGCCCTGCAAGCGGAAATTCAGGTGATGTGATGAACAGCGTCGTCGACACCACCCTGATCGGCCTGCAGACCCGGCCCGAGCTGAAAGCCCCGGCGCCGGCCCAGGACGCGGGCCGGCCGGTCAACGCCCAGGACATCAAACGCTTCCGGGCGGTCGCCGAGGATTTCGAATCCGTGTTCATCTCCGAAATGATGCGTCCGATGTTCGAGAACATTCAGGCCGAGGCGCCCTTCGGCGGTGGCCCGTCCGAAGACATCTGGCGTAACCTGCAGATCGATGAATACGGCAAGGCCATCGCCAAACGCGGCGGCATCGGCATCGCCGATCAGGTCATGGACCAATTGATCCGCATGCAAGAAGGGCGTTGAGCCGCCGGTCCGAACTGGCCGGCGGACAACGCCAAGGGAGCACGTAGCGACATGGAACCGATCGAACGTTTACAAAGCCTGCTCGACCTGACAGATCGCCTGGCGGATCTGACCGAAGCAGAGAACGCGGCCCTGATCGAGCGCCGGTTCGCCGATGTGGAAGCGTCTTTGGAAGACAAGGCGACCTTGGCCAGGCTGTATGAGAACAACATGCAGGCAGCCAACGAGGCGGGGATCGACTGGGCCGCGACCGATCCCGATGTTCGCGAAAGACTGCGTCTGGCCGCGGAACGCCTGACCAAGGCCGTGGACGAAAACACCATGCGCCTGGAAGTGGGCATGAAGGCCAACAAGTACGTCATCGACATGATCGCCGATGCGGTGCGCGAAAACGTGCCCCATTCCGGCACCTATGCACGCAATGGCAAGACCGGCAACGAAGGCGCCAAGGCGGCGATCAATTCGGTCGCCGTGGCCTTGGACGAAACGCTTTAGGGCCGGCACGAACCAGCGGGACGACAGCAGATGGGTGACATCACACAGGCACTGCGAGCGGCGCAAAGCGGTCTTCTGGCGAACCAGACGGCGCTGAACATCGTTTCCCAGAACGTGTCCAACGTGAATACGGAAGGCTATTCGCGAAAGATCATCCAGCAGCAATCGGTCGTCCTGGCGGGCCAAGGCGCCGGCGTGGCGATCGCCGACTTCACGCGCAACATCGATAAAGGCCTGATCAAGACGATCCGCCTGGAAATCGCCGAACTGCGCGGGGAATCGGTTCAAGAAAACTATTTCGCGCGGCTCCAGGAAACCTTCGGCGCGCCCGGCGACAACACCTCGATCAGCCATATTCTGCAGGAGTTCAAGGAAGCGTCCGAACTTCTCGCGGTGACCCCGGACCGGACGCTCGAGCAGAGCGAATTCATTCGTCAGGCGCAGCGCCTGGTCGAGAAGATGGAAGACATGAGTTCGACCATCCAGGATCTGCGCCTCCAGGCCGACAATCAAATCACCGATGTGGTCGAAGAAATTAATCGAATAACGATTAATATTGATCAGCTGAACGACGATATCATCCGTTTCGGTGCCACCGGCAACGATGTCACCGACCTGGAGGACCAACGCGACGAACAGGTCGACCGGCTGGCGGAACTGGTCGACATCCGGTTCTTCTCGCGCAACGACGGCGATATCGTTGTCTTCACGTCTTCCGGCCAAACCCTGGTCGATACCATTCCGCCGGTGATCACCCACACCTCGGCGGCGGCGATGACGCCGACGTCAACGGTGGCCGGCGGCCAGATCGACGGCATCTTCGTCGGCGACCGGATTCCCGGCAATGACCTGACCAACAAATTGCGCGGCGGCGAACTGAAGGGATTGGTGGAACTGCGCGACGACGTCCTGCCCAACCTGCAGGCTCAATTGGATGAGTTGGCGGCGGCGATCCGCGACCAGATGAACCTGGTCCACAACCGCGGCACCCCCTTCCCCGGCCGCCAGGACGCCACCGGGTCGAAGATCTTCGCCCTGCCCAGCGAACAGACCATCGCCTTCGCCAATTCGACGGATACGGCCCTGGTGCTGACCGACAACAGCGGCAACGAAACGATCAGCGTCCGCATGTCTGAAATCCTTACAGGCACGGCCTTCGGCCAAACCTACGGCGACGGCAGCAACGACACGGCGGCGATCACGATCACCGAACTGGCGGCGCGGCTGGAAGATTTCCTGCAACTGAACGGCGCGCCCAGCGCCAGCGTCCAGTTGAACGGCCAAAGCCAATTGTCGATCCTGGTCAACAACACCAGCCTGAATTTCGCGTTCCGCGACGAAAGCGCCTCGACCAAGGGCAGTTCGCAGACCGACGCCTCGATCAGTTTCGATTCCGACGGCGACGGCGACGTCGATGAGACGATCAGCGGGTTTTCCAACTTCTTCGGTCTGAACGACCTGTTCGTCGACGGCCAAACCAACAACCTGCGGGATTCCAACGTCCTCAGTTCGGGCTTCGTGTCGACGGCCGGGACCCTCCATTTCCGTGACGCCCTGACGCCGCAGTCCGGCGGCACACCCCAATACCTGGGCCAGATCGCCATCCCGGCGGGCAGCACACTGCAAGAGATCGCCGACCTGATCAACAACGGCGGTACCGACACCACGGGCCAGTTGGGCACCGCAGGCGCCACCTTCGCCGCGGTGACCAACGTGACGGCCAGCGTCATCCCCGAAGGCTCCGGTTTCCGGCTGCGCATCGCCCATGACAACGGCTCGACCCTGATCATGACCGAAGGCGCCAACGACAACCTGTTCAGCGAATTGGGCCTTCATTCCGCCGACATCCGCGCTTCCGCCTCGCTCAGCGTGCGCGCGGACCTTGTCAGCACGCCGGGCCTGCTGTCGACCGGCCAGTTGCAGTTCGATTCCACCAAGGGCGTGGCCGGCGAATACATCACCGCGGCCGGCGACAACGCGAACGCCGAAGCCATGGCCGCCGCCTTGACCAATACGCAATCGTTCACCACCGCCGGCGGCCTGCCCAACCTGTCGGTCAGCTTCACCGAATACGCGTCTTCGATCATCGCCCGCAGTTCGTCCCTGGCCGACACCAATTCGCGGATCATCGAAACCCAGAAAAACCTGACCGACAGCCTGATCTTCAAGTCGGACAGCATTCGGGGCGTCAACCTGGACGAGGAATTGGCCAATCTGATCGTTTTCGAGCAGGCGTTCTCCGCCGCCGCCAGGGTCATTTCGACCATTCAGGAAATGATCGACCGCCTGGAACAGGCCGTGGCATAAAAAGGGGGCGGTAGGCTTGTCATGACACGTATCACCAGTTCCGCCTCGAACACGATCCTGATCGCGCGTCTATTGCAGACGCAGGCGCGTCTGAACGACCTGCAGCTTCAGGTCGCCAGCGAGAAACGGTCACAGACCTATTCCGGCCTGCCGACGGACAGCCAGCGGCTGATCAACGTCGAAAACACCCGCGACAGCCTGGAACGCTTCAACGCCACCAACGTCACCGCCGGCCTGCGCACGGACATTCAGGCTTCGGCGCTGGAAGGCATCGAAAAAGCGATCAAGGATTTCCGCGGCTTTCTGGTCGATTTCACCAGCGGCAACGTGACCGATCCGGACCGTATTTCCGACCTGCAGGACAACGCCCTGCGCGGCTTGCTGGATATTCAATCCCTGTTGAACACGGAAGCGGACGGCCGGTTTGTCTTCGCCGGCGGCGATGTCCGGACCCAGCCGGTGAATTTCGGGATTTCCAGCAAGGCGGCGTTCCAATCGACCTTCGATGGGTCCCGCGTGACCGTGTCGACCACGCGCGACGCGCATTTGGAGAACTTTTCGATCAACCGCAACAGCACCAACCTGTCGGCGGCCTTCCTGTCGTTCCAACAGACGGGCGGCAACGGGGACAGCCGCATCACTTCGGCCTCGGCCCAGTTCCAGAACATCGCCGTCGGCACGACCATCACCCTGTCCGACACACCGGGGGGGCTCAACGACGGCACCTATACGGTCAAGGCCGTGGACACGTCGGGCAACTGGATCGACGTCGAGACCGAACAACTGACCGACGAAACGACACCGGTGACGGTGACCTTCACCTACCCCAATGCCACGAACCCCCTGAACAACGACACGGTCACCACGGAAGTGACCTTCGACCGCCAGACCAACACCATCACCTCGACCACCCTCAACGCCCTGACCAACATTCCGGCGGGCACCGTCGTGACCATCACCGGGGCGGGCAACGCGGCGAACAATTCGACCTTCACCGTCGACAGCAACGACAACACCAACCTGGTGATCAAGAGCAAGCGGCTGATCGACGACGGCGGCACCGGCGCCGTGGTCCATACGGCGGCCGGCGGCAACACCCTGACCTTCGTCGACGGCGGCGCCGGGGCGGACACCATCGTCGCCTCCACCGCCGGCACCTACAGCAGCCTGCAGATCGGCCAGAAGATCGAAATTGCCGGCACCAGCACCAACAACGACGGTCGCATCTTCACCATCGCCGGGATCTCCGCCGACGGCGCGACCATCACGCTGGGCACCGGGACCGGCAACCAAGTTGTCGCCGCCGCCGGCCTGACCGCCGGGACGCTCAGCACCAAGCCGGAATACTTCGACTTCAACGCGGCCCAGCCGCTCTTCACCTTCACCGACACCAACGCAGCGGACATCGCCTTCGCCGGCTCGACGATCACGCTGGTCGGCCAGAACTGGGTTGATCAGACGGGCACCGCCCTTCAAGCCGGCGACACCATCGACATTCCCGCCGGCGTCACAGGCACCGCGAACGACGGTTCAAGCTTCACCATCGTCTCCGTCGCCGGCGCCGTCGCCACGGTGACCCCGGCACCGGCAGCCGGCAACTCCAACGGCGGCGGCGGCAACATCACGGTCCGCCCGGCGGTGACCTTCACCGACAACAACAGCCCGACGGCGGATACCATCACCGGCCGCCCGGGCGCCTTCTTCGGTTCCGACGGCCAGGCCCTGCCGGCGGGCACGGTGATCACCATCGCCAACGCGACCTCGGCCAACATCAACAACTCGTTCACCATCGCCTCTGTCAACAGCACCGGTTCGACGGCAACGCTGATCCCAACGAACAACTTCAACATCGGCGGCGCCGGCGCGACCGAGGTCTCGACCGCGACCCTGACGATCACCGCCCATGAAGCCAAGGGCACGGTGGCGGCGGACAGCTATTACGACGGCGACCAGATTTCCCTGACCCACCGGGCGAGCGCCTCGCGGACCTTCGAATTCGACGTCAACGCCGCCGATCCGGCCTTTGAAAAAGCTGTCCGGGCGATGAAGCTGATCTTGCAGGGCGGCACCGGCACCGAGGGCGGCCTGGATCAAAACCAGGAACGGGCGACCCAGGCCCTGTTCCTGCTGGACAGCGCGCTCGACATCACCAACACCTCGCCACCGCCGTTCGGCACCGAAGAGGAAGGCAGCGTCGAACAGATCAGCATCGATCTGGGGTTCCGCAGCGTCCTGATCGACAACATCAAGCAGGTCAACGACAACGTCATCGCCTTCTTGGACGCCAACGTGGCGGATACGGAAAACATCGATCCCTTGGAATCGATCACCGAGCTGCTGGACAATCAGCGCACGCTGGAGGCTTCCTACCAGACCTTCGCCCGGGTCCGGCAGCTCAGCCTGACAGCCTTCATCTAGGCGCAAACCAGACCCCGGTTCCCACAGTTATTGCGGTCCGCGCCGCAGCCGTCGCAAGCCGCCGCGGCTCTCTCGCGAGGGCGGCAAAAACCTCGGCGCGTTAACCAATCACAAACTTAATTTCCCGAAACTCATGTGCTAGGTTGGCACCATTAACCGAGAAAATGTAGCGCAGCAATGCCCCCGTACGATAATCAAGTCAAGAAATACGAACGGCGCCCCACGGAAGGCAACCCGGCACAGACCGAGGCATGGGCCCTGATCGAAGCGGCGCGGCGGATGGCGGTTTCGGTCACGGACCACCCGGGCGACGACAAGGCCAGCAAGGATGCGCGCAAGGCGGCGCTGCGCCTCAACTGGCGTCTGTGGACCATCTTCCAGGCGGAATTGACGACCGAACGCTCGGACGTGCCGGAAGAGATCCGCATCAATATGCTAACGCTCTGCAAATTCGTCGACAAGCATACCGTCGGCTCCCTGGCCAACCCGACGCCGGAAGCGATCACCGTGCTGATCGACATCAATCGCAACATCGCCGCCGGCTTGAGCCAAATTCCCACCGACGCCGATACCGCCCAACCGGCACAATCGACGGGCGCCCCGCCCGCCAAGCCGGGCACCGGCGGCGATTCCGGCGGTGGCGGCAATCCCGACCCGAACCCGCAACCCATCGACGTGGATGCCTGACGGCCACCCGGCCGCCGTTGCCCCGATCGCCCCGCAATTCCGAGACCAAACAATCGACGGCATAGCATAGGGATCGCAGGATGTCAGATATCCCTCAGGTGAGCGATGAATACGACGCCCTCGCGCGCGAGTGCCTGGACCTGATCCGCAAGAAAGAATCCGACGCCACCATCGCCAAGATCGAACAAATGGTCGCGATCGACAATTCGCGGGCCGAGGCCTATTACCTGCTGGGCTTGACCTCCTTGATCCTGGACGAAAAGGGCCGCGCGGTCGAGTACATGGAAAAGGCCGTCGAACACGATCCGGAATGTTTCGAATACGCCGAGGCACTGGCCAACCTCTATACCCAAATCGGGCGATTGTCCGAGGGCCTGTTCTACGCCAAGCTGTCGACGACCTTGATGCCGCATCCGACGATCGACGGATTGCTGCCCGAAGAATTCTCGAATTACTTCGTGTCGTTGAGCAGTGTCACCCCTTCGACGAACTATCTCAGAGGGCGCTCGACCTACCTGGCGCGTAAATTCTCCGAGTGCATTTCGCATTTCGACCGCGAGTTGCGAATCAATCCGGACCACGCGGACTGCAGGCGCGATCTGGGCGACGCGCTGCGCGAGTTGGGCAGCTATTCGGATTCTCTCGGGCACTTGGCCAAGGCCGCGGAACTGCGGCCGGACGATCCGGAAACACGGCTCGCGCTGGGCAAGCTCTGCTATCGCATCGCCGAGAC
>JANQIJ010000078.1 GCA_028282185.1 Rhodospirillales bacterium | reverse complement strand
AGATCGGCCATCGCGTCGTCTTCCGCAAGGTCGGCGATGTCGCGGCGCATGTCGGCGATCAGTTGGGCGGCCGCGCGTCCTTCGTCCCGCGCCACCTTGCGGCCGACCAGATCGTTGGCCTGAATGCCGTTGGTGCCCTCGTAAATCCGAGTCACCCGAATGTCGCGGTAATGCTGGGCGGCGCCGGTTTCCTCGATGTATCCCATGCCGCCATGGATTTGGATGCCCAGATCGGCAACCTCGGAGGCGATGTCCGTTGCAAAGGCCTTGGCCACGGGCGTCATCAGATCGACGAATTTCTGGGCTTTTTCCCGGTGTTCTTCATCCGGGCCGTGTTTCGCCAGATCGACGGCCGCGGCGACCCGGTAGGCGATGGCGCGGATCGCTTCCGTCTGGCTGCGCATGGCCAGCAGCATGCGACGCACGTCCGGATGGTGGATGATCGTCACGGGGTCGCTGTCGCCGCCTGAAAGTGTCCGGCTCTGCACCCGTTCGCGCGCGAAATCCCGGGCCTGTTGATAGGCGCGGTCGGCCAGGCCCACGGCTTGCATGCCGACGGCCAGGCGGGCCGTGTTCATCATGATGAACACATATTCGATGCCGCGGTTCTCCTCGCCGATCAGGAACGCCTGGGCGCCTTCGTTGTCGCCGTAGGACATGACCGCCGTGGGGCCGGCGTGCATCCCCAACTTATGTTCGATGGACACCGCCCGCAGGTCGTTTCTTTGCCCGGGCGTGCCATCGGCGTTGGGCAGGAGCTTGGGCACCAGGAACAATGACAACCCCTTGATGCCCGCAGGTCCGTCCGGCGAACGGGCGAGCACCAAATGGATGATGTTCTCGGCCATATCGTGCTCGCCGTGGCTGATGTAGATTTTCTGTCCCTTCAGGCGGTAGCCGCCGCCGTCCCGTTCCGCCCTGCAGCGAATTTGCGCCAGGTCCGAACCCGCATGCGGTTCGGTCAGGTTCATCGACCCGGTCCATTGGCCGGTGACGAGTTTCTTCAAGTAGGTTGCCTTGATTTCGTCGGACCCGTGCGACCGCAAGACCTCGATGGCGCTGGCCGTCAGCAAAGGGCAGATCGCGAACGACAGGTTGGCGGCATGCCAGATCTCGGAGACCGCCGTCGAGACCAGCATCGGCAGGCCCTGTCCGCCGTATTCCTCAGGCGCCCATATGCCGTTCCAGCCGGCGTCGGTGAATTTTTTGTAGGCTTCGGCAAACCCCGGGGGCGTGCGCACGACGCCGTTCTCGAAGATGCAGCCATGACGGTCGCCCGGGGCGTTCAAGGGGGCCAAGACATCGGCGCCGAATTTGCCGGCTTCATCGAGAATGGCGTCTACCAGGTCCGGCGTGGTCTCGGTGAAAGGGGGCAAGGCCGCGATCCGTGACAGACCCGCGATCTCGGTCATGGCGAAGCGAATTTCGTCGACTGGAGCGCGATAGGCGGCCATGGGCGCTTCCTTGGCAAGTTCCCCGGGAGCGCTTCCCGGTTGTCTCGCACGATTTTCCTGCAACGCGACCCGCCTGGCAATGATGACCTTACGGCAACTGGCGCGCCGGACCGGTGTCTGTATGATGGCGGGGCAAGGGGCGCAGGCAACCAACGTCCTTGAGGGGAATACCACCATGAGCGACTTCGACATCATCATTGCCGATGCCCGCGTGATCGACGGCACCGGGGCGCCGGGCGCAAAGGGCGATGTCGCGATCCGGGGTGACCGGATCGCCGAGGTCGCGGCGCCGGGCGGGTTGGCGGATCGCCGGGCGGCGGCAAAGGTCGATGGCGCAGGGCTGGCCCTGGCCCCCGGTTTCATCGATACCCATACCCATGACGACCGCATGGTCATCGATCTACCCAGCGTCGCGCCCAAGACCAGCCAAGGGGTGACGACCGTCGTCGCCGGAAACTGCGGGGTATCGTTAGCGCCCTTTGATCCGGGCCGCCGCGCCGGCGAGGCCGCGCCGCCGGGACCGATGGCGCTGCTGGGTCGGTGGTGATGATTACCGATATCCCCGCATGGCGGATTACAACGATGCCTTGGACGCCGCGCCACCGGCGCTCAATGTTGCCATGCTGGTCGGC
>JANQIJ010000070.1 GCA_028282185.1 Rhodospirillales bacterium | reverse complement strand
GGCCCGTCTGGCAGCCAAGACCAACCGCCAGGCGGTCGCGGCGGTCGCCCGCGAACTGCGCCTGCGCAACCTGTCGGGCCAGGTGTTCATCGATTTCCTGGCGAGCCGAGGAAAAAAAGAGCGTCAGGATCTGTTGCGCTTGTTGCGCAACGCCCTCTCGGCCGATCCCGTGGAATGCCACGTTCTGGGCTTCACCGCGCTGGGCCTGGCTGAACTGACGCGGCGGCGGCGGGGGCCGTCCTTGGGCGCCTATCTGGGCGGGCCAGCGGGCTGGGCGCCGTCCCCGGAAACCGCGGCCTTGGCGGCCCTGCGCGCCGCGTCGCGGGCCGGCGGCGGGCGGGTCGTGCTGCGGGTCGCGCCCGATGTCGCCGGCGCCCTGAACGGCCCGGCCAAAGACGCCCGGGCGCAGGCAGAGGCCCGGCTTGGCGGGGCGCTGGCCGTCGAGGAACGGGCCGAGTTGGCGCCCCGCGGGTTCGAGGTCGTTTGACCTGGCCGGTTCCAGCGGGTAGAGGGGAGGCATGAGCGACGACGTCGACAACAAGGTCGTACCGCTGAAGCAGCGGCCCTGCCCGGTCTGCCGCAAGCCGGCGACAGCCAAGCACCGGCCGTTTTGTTCCAAGCGCTGTGCCGATTTGGACCTGGGCCAGTGGTTGGATGGCGGCTACCGCATTCCCACGGAAGAGCACCCGGACGACGGTGAACTGACCGACCTATACCGGGACGATTGACGCCGACCAAGAATGCGCCGCTTTGGCCGAAACCGGCGGTCGGCGGGCGCTGGACAGGACCTGGGAATTCTTCTATAAGCCACGTCTTGCCAACGGGCGGCGGCCTTATGGAACGCCGCACCCCCTCGGATGCCCAGGTAGCTCAGTTGGTAGAGCACCGCACTGAAAATGCGGGTGTCGGTGGTTCGAATCCGCCCCTGGGCACCATCCCATTTCCAGCCATTGATTTTATTGGGGTTTTTACCGGAAAGTGACTAACTGGTCGGCCATCGCGCAACGGTTAGTCACTTTTGTTGCTTAAATGTCCCGGTCCTAGACGGTCTTCCGATATTCCCGCTTCCAGTTTCGCGGCCGCGTTGTCGGCCATGATCCGCCGGCGGGCGGACTTGGTGTCGCGCTGCACTTCCTTCAAGGACGCCATCCGTTCTGGACCATGATTGCCAGGTCACTGCAGCCCAATTCCGCCTTGTAGGCGGCGGCTTTGAGGGCATGGACGGCGCTGCCGGCCTTCTCGTCGGGATAGAGGCCTGTGACCGGGACCCTGGAATGGTCGTCGATGGCGACATGGACGAACTCCCGGCCGATGCCGCGGCTGTTCGACTGTCCCTTCCTGTCGCCGGCGATGCGGTGGCCGATCCTGTTGAAACGCCAGAGTTTCTTGGTGTCGAGATGGATCAGTTCGCCGGGCCGTTCGCGCTCATAGCGGCGCACGGGTTCGGGGGGATAAGGTCGCGCATCCTCGACGGGCCGAGGCGGCGCGAAACCCTGCTGACCCTGGCGGGGGAAAGGCCGAGTGCGAGCGCGACCCGCTTGCCGGTCCAGCGCCCGGCGGCGCAACGCCTCGACCTGGCGAACCGTGTCAGGCGGCACGGCCGAAGAGATCCGGTTCGGGCGGGACGAGCGGTCGCGCAGCCCTGCGTCTCCTCCCGGCGATACCGGCCGACCCACTTGCGAACCGTCGTCGCGGGAACGCCGAATGCCTTGGCCATACGGCCGACCGTTTGTCCTTCCTCAAGCATCCGCCGGACGGGACCGGCTCGACCGTGCGGCGTCAAACGGGCATTCTCATGACTGTTCATCCGGACCTCCTGGAAACTTTGAAGTGTTGCAACTCCAGCTTCCATCGGATGGTTCGGATGAACAACCTGTTGAAACATCACAGCTAGAGCGGATGGGGGTTCTTCTTGACAATAGAACAAAATAAGAACATATTGCGGGACAAGAGACGGCAGCTCCTGGAGAACGACCGATGGCGGCTTTTTTGAGAGAGACCCGAGGGACCACGAAGGAAGCGGTTCGGGTGACCTATTACCCGGTGTTGAAGAACCGGGGTCTCGGCCGGCGCATGACCCGGACGATCGCGGCCCGGCGCGGCGAGAATCCCTTTCTGGCGGCGGAACGGGCATTGCGTCAGAGCTTCAAGGTTAAAGACTACGTGATCTTCGACGCCCATATCGCAAAACCCGAGGACCGCAGGTCCGAAGGTGGCTTTGCGTAGACGGACAACCGCAAAACCCGAGGACCGCCCGGCTTGAAACCGACAGGTCCGAAGGTGGCTTTGCGTAGACGGACAACCGCAAAACCCGAGGACCACCCGGCTTGAAACCGACAGGTCCGAAGGTGGCTTTGCCCGGGCCAACAGCCCGTGGCGCAGCGAGATCCGCCCGGCCTGCGCGCGGGCTGGTTCAGCGCCGGGCTTCGACCTTTTGCCGGAACAGACCAAGCAGTTGGTGCAATTCCTTGGTCAGGCCGCCCTGCTGGCCCTTCAATTCTTGGCGGAAGATGGCTTTCATCGCCAAGATATGGACCTTGATCACGTCCAGATCCCTGGCCTTCAGGCGATGCAGTCCGTCCAGGTACTTGCACAAGCTGTCGCCGACCACGGAAATCAATGGAAAGCCGAAGCTGCCGCCCTGGCCGCGGGCCTCGTGGGTCATGTCGTAGAGTTCCTGCAGGCGCACCGGATCGGCCCGGCCTTTCTGCGAGGTTTCAATGAACGCCTGCCACAGCTTTTCCAGATCGTCCACGGCCCAGCCCTGGTACTGGCCGATCAGATCGTCGGCGGCATTGACCGCGCTGAGGATCGCCGCCTCCATGGAGGGGCCGCCGGGGCGTACCTTCTGGCTCGGATGCCGATCGGGCTGAATGAAACGCGCGTCTGCCATTGGTGTCGGGCCTCCCTGCCCGCGCCGCGCCTGGGCGGCCTGTCTCGCACTTATTTGCGCCGCTCCTGCCCCTTGAAGTCGGAGCGCTTGGGCGACCGCCGGTCCGGTCCGAAATAGCCGGCGTCGGATTCGACGTACTTGCGCTTGTCCTGGACGGCGGAGACCAGGCGCTTATAAAGCGAGCCGGCGCTGATCGGCTTGGCGACGAAGGCGTTGATCCCGGCGTCCCTGGCTTCTTCCACGCGCTTCATTTCCGTATAGCCGGTCAGCATGATGATCGGCACGAAACGGTTCGGCACGCTTTCGACGCCGTTTCTAACCTGGTTGACGAAATCAAGACCGCTGATCGGCGACATGTTCCAATCGGTGATGATCAGGTCCGGGTCTTTCTCGGGCAGCATTTCCATGGCTTCGACCGCGTCCGGCGCGACGTCCACGTCCTTGATCCCGAACCCTTCCAGGAAGGTGCGGACAAGCTCGCGCATGTGGAAACTGTCGTCCACCACAAGAACCTTGAGTTCCGAAAAATCGTACCCGTCAGACATTCGCGTTACGCTCGGGGACTCTGCATCGAACCCGTCGCCCCCCGTTTCCTCCATATATATTAAACCCTTAGCGAGATTCGCGGCCGGAAGCAATGGCACAGGGAAAATTTACGCCGAGTTTCTGAGCCCGGCCGGCCCGGTTCCCTGCCTTTTGTCGGCGCCGGCGCCCCGCCGGTTCGCGCGGGGTTGGCGATTTTGTCCCTTGCGAAGCGCCGCGCTTGGGCAAAGTATATGAAATCCCGATGCTTTCACGGACTCCTTTTTGATGCGACGCGAATACGCGGATCCTGCGACCGCCGGCCCCCGCAAAGACTGGCAGGCGCTGAAGACCTTGGCGCCCTATTTGTGGCCCCGGGACTCCGCCGGCCTGCGCACGCGGGTCGTCATCGCCTTGATCTTTCTGGCCGCGGCCAAGGGCGCCAGCGTGATCGTGCCGCTGATCTATAAGCATGCGGTCGACGCCCTGGCCCCCGGCGGCGAGGTCAGCCCCCAGGCGGTCGTCGCCGTGCCGGTGATGCTGCTGATTGCTTATGGCGGCGCCCGTATTCTGTCCCAGGCATTCGGCGAATTGCGCGACGCGATCTTCGCCAAGGTGGCGCAGCGGGCGATCCGTCAGGCCGGGC
>JANQIJ010000067.1 GCA_028282185.1 Rhodospirillales bacterium | reverse complement strand
CCCAGGAAGACCAGCCCCGCGTCGTGGGGCTTATGTATGTCATGCTGCTTGTCGGAATGATCGTGAGCGCCTTGATCTTCGGCTGGGCGCTGGCCGAGTTTTCTCAGGCGCGCCTGGTTCAGGTCATCCAAAGCGCCGCCGTCGCCGCCCTGGTCCTCAATGCCGTCGCCATGTGGAAGCAGGAAGCCCGGTGCCCTCTCAGAGGGGCGCAACAGGTGGCGCAGGACCCCACGTTCCGTGACTCCTGGGCCCGGTTCTGCAGCGGCGGAAACGCCAAGCGGCGCCTGTTGATCGTCGGCCTGGGCACCATGGCCTTCGGCATGGCCGACGTGCTGTTGGAGCCCTTCGGCGGCCAGGTGCTCAACTGGTCCGTTGCCGCGACGACCAAACTGACGGCGCTTTTGGCGCTCGGCAGTCTGTTGGGATTCGCCTATGCCTCGCACGTTCATGGCAGGGCCCTGGGCAAGGGGCGGGCCAAAAAGCCCACCGCCGATGAGACCGCCAAGCAGACGGAGCCCTACCGCATGGCGCTTCTGGGCGCCGTCATCGGCTTGCCGGCCTTCGGCCTGGTCATTCTTTCGGCACCCTACGGCAATTCCGGCGCGTTCCTCATGGGCAACTTCCTCATCGGGTTCGGGGCCGCGATCTTCGCCCACGGCACGCTCACCGCCACCATGAACCAGGCGCCTCGGGAACAGACGGGCCTGGCGCTGGGTGCTTGGGGGGCTGTCCAGGCCACGGCGGCGGGGGTCGCCTTGGCGCTCAGCGGCGCGTTGCGCGACATCGTCAACGCCGCCGTCGACGGCGCCGGCCAGGTCATGGGCCTGGCGAATCATGCGCTGGGTTACCTCGCGGTCTATGGTCTTGAAATGATGCTCTTGGTCGTCACCTTGTGTGCCCTTGTGCCGCTGCTGCGCGGCGCCACGGCGGGCGGCGATGCGGGCCGGGAAAACGCAAGGGGGGCAGGCGGGTCCTCGACCCCATCCCCTTCGGAGGCCGGACATGGCGCGGCTTGAAATCCTTGAACATCCGGATCCCCGTTTGCGGGAGAAAGCCCAGCCCGTGACGGTCTTCGACGAAGAGCTGTCGCGTTTCATCGATGACCTGTTCGACACCCTTTACGCCACCGGCGGCATGGCTTTTTCAGCACCCCAGGTGGGGGATGGCCGCAGGGTCCTGGTCATGGATCTGACAAAAGACCGCACGGACCCGCAGGTCTACGTCAACCCGGAAGAAAGTCTGCGGTCGGCCTGGGGCTTGGTCGAGGAAAGCTGCCTGTCCCTGCCCGGCGTGGTCGGCAACGTGATGCGGGCCACGAAACTGCGGGTCAAGGCCCAGGACCGGGACGGCACCGTGTTCGAACGGGACTTGACCGACATGGCCGCCGTCTGTCTGCAGCATGAGATGGACCACCTGGACGGCACGTTGTTCATCGACCGGCTGTCGTTCCTGGGAAAACTCTATTTGCGCCTGTTCTCGCGCGAATACCGCAAGGGCAACGCGGCCTAGCCGCCGATCCCGGGTACGCGGTTCCGAGCCTGTAAAAAGTTCAGGGCCTGTAAACCGGGGGCGCCGGATGCCCTCACATCATTTCACCACTCAATCTCAAACCGGCAGATATGGGTGCCGTCCTGAAGGGTATGGCCCTGTTGCACCGCTGCCGCCGGTGAGACGAAGGTCTGGAACAGCCGCCGGAAAACCGCCACATGCCAGACGCAACCCGGCATCTTCAATGGATTGTCGGCGATCTTGATGACCGCGGGCCGGCCGGGTATCACGCGGCATCGGCCCGAGCCCGCGAATGTCCAGGCATGCTTTTCGATGGCTTTCAGCAAGAGCCGCGCGGCCAAGGGGGCGGGGAGCAGCCCGAGGAGCAGGCGCGCCGGTTTCGGGATCCGGTTGGCCATCACGTAATCGGCCGTGCCCAGGCCCGCTTCCGCCGCCAGGTCGTCGGCGACGTCGGCCCGAAAAAACAGATGCAGGGAGGAGAACAAAGCGCCCGGGATGGTCTCGGGGATCATTCGGTCGAGCGCGATGTTTTCCCATTTTTCGCACCCGGCCACGCGAAAGAAATGATGCCTGGTTTTGGCGCCGCAGCGGCGCTGGATGGCATCGCGCAACTGAGTGACCGCGTTGGGGCCGACGCAGGCTGTCCCGGCAAAGGGTGCCGCGGTCGCATCCGCGGTTACGGTCCCTTTGGCGGAAAATGGGTGATCCATGCGGCGGTCAATGCACCCGGTCCGGACGGGCCGCGTCCCGGGGATCAAGGGAGTCGATCAATTGGTCGGTGCCGCCGCCGCAGGCCATGGGTTGCCCGGATGCCTGCGCCTTGCGCGAGCGGTCGGCGGCGGCTTCCCAGTCTTCCAGTTGCGGTGCCTCGATCTTGCGCGTCCGGTCGAAGTGGAAATCGACTTTCTCCTTCGATTGCGGCCCCCAGTAATTGACCTTGCCCAGGTCGTAGAACTTGCGCTGGAAGCCGGCGATCAGGAACGCCTTGAGGCAGCCCAGCAGATAGCGGCGCCTGAATCCGGTGCCGCGCCAGGGATAATGGAACAGCGCCTTTTGCGAATAGAACCGCCGGTAGTTGTTCATCACCCGGTCCAACAACTCGCCCCGCTCCATGGCTTCCGGTTTCATGATCGGGGTGACGAAGTTGTACTTTTCGAAATCGAAGATCTCGACCTTGTCGCCCAGTTCCTGGAACAGCTTGGAGAACGGCCAGGGTGTGTACATGGCCCAGTTGGCCAGGTCCGGCTGCCAGTCCCAGGCCATGCGGTAGGTCTCTTCCAGGGTCTCCGCCGTCTCGTTTTCGAGACCCACGATGAACTGGGCCTCGACGAAGATGTCGGCCTCGCGCAGCAACCTGATGGCGCGTTTGTTGTCGCTGACCCTGGTTTCCTTGTTGAACCGGTCGAGCTTCAATTGCGCCGCCGCTTCCGTGCCGAGCGAGACGTGCACCAGTCCCGCCTCGCGGTAGAACGGCAGCAGTTCCTCGTCCCGCAGGATGTCCGTCACCCGGGTGTTGATGCCCCATTTGATCTTGTCGGGCAGGCCCCGGTCGATCAGTTCCCGGCAGAAGGCGACGAACTTCTTGCGGTTGATGGTCGGCTCCTCGTCGGCCAGGATGAAGAAACCCACGTCGTATTTCTGGACCAGGGTCTCGATCTCGTCGACGACCTTCTTGGGCTCCCGGATGCGGTAGTCGCGCCAGAACTTCCATTGCGAGCAGAACGAGCAGGTGAACGGGCAGCCGCGCGCCATGTTGGGGATGGCGACCCGCACGCCCAGGGGAACGTAGATGTATTTCTCCCATTCCAGCAAGGACCAGTCGGGCTCGATGGCGTCGATGTCCTTGACCGTGGGCGCGGCCGGGTTGGCGACGATTTTGGACGAGCCGTTCTCGCCCTCGCGGTAGGCGATGCCCTTGATCTGGGCCCGGCCCCGGGGCCAGCGGCCGATGTCCACCACCTGCACCAGCTCGCGGAAGATCTCCTCCCCCTCGCCGCGGACGATGACGTCGATCCAGGGCGCCTCGGTCAGGACCTGCTTGTACATGAAGGTGGCATGCACCCCGCCCAGCACGCGCAGCGCGTTTGGTACGGCTTCTTTGGCGATCTTCAGCACTTCTTCCGCCTTGTAGATCGACGGCGTGATCGCCGTGCAGCCGACGATGTCGGGCCGCAACTCGGCCAGACGGCGGTGCAGCTCCTCGCCCTCGATCTCGTTGGTCATGGCGTCGATGAAGTGGACGTCCTCATAGCCTGCCAATTTCAGATGGCCCGCCAGATAGGCGACCCAGGCAGGCGGCCAACTGCCGGCGATTTCCGCGCCGCCGGAATGGTAATTCGGGTGTACAAGGACAATGCGCATCAAACTCTCCCAAAGATTGTAACCTTTAGTTTACATAAATATTGACCGCGCTAATTGACGCAGATCAATATTCAGGCCGGAGGCCGCCATGGATCCATCGCTTAAACAATTGACGGAAGACCTTCTCGCGTTTCGCGACGCCCGCGATTGGGGGCAGTTCCACACGCTGAAGAACCTGAAGCTGTCGCTCAGCCTGGAGGCGTCGGAGCTCTTGGAGATCGCGCAATGGAAATCGGAAGAGGAGCTGTTGGACTATGTCCATTCACCGGCGGGCCGGACCGCCATGTCCGACGAATGCGCCGATATTCTGATTTATCTGCTTCTGATCTGCCATGCCTGCGACATCGACCTGATCCAGGCGGCCCGGGCGAAGATGCAGAAAAACGCGGAGAAATACCCTGTCGAAAAGGCGCGGGGGACGGCCAAGAAATACACCGAGTTATAAATGCCGCTTTCGGCCCGGTGCCCTGGACGTCGATGCCGTGGGCCCTAGAACGGGCCGTTCATCTGCACGACTTGCCAGTTGAGGGCCATTGCGATCGACACCCAGACCAGATAGGGCAGCAAAAGGAACGACGCCCGCCGGTCGAGCCGCCAGGTCAACCAGGCCAGAATCGCCACGGACAGCCACAGAAGGCCGGCCTCCAACAGCGCCCAGTCCGGCCGCTTGAAGGTGAAGAACAGCGCGCTCCAGGCAATGTTCAAGAGGCCATTGATGCCGTAGAACAGCGTGATGGATCCGCGCAACTGCGGCGTCGGCGCGGCCCGCCAGGCCAAGACCAGGGAAATCGCCCAAAGGGTCAGAACCAGCGTCCAAACCGGGCCGAAGGCCCAATCGGGCGGCTTCCAGGCGGGTTGCTGCAGGTCGAGATACCAAGGCGACAAATCCGTCAAGAGGCCGCCGACAAGCGCGATCACGAGCGCCGAGACGGCGGCGCTGAAAATCTCGCGCTTGGTGTTGATCGCGGTCATTGGCGAGACGGCGCGACTAGCCCGCAAAGATGCGCCATGTCTTTCAGGAAAATCCGCAGATGGGCGCCCGGCCGGGCCCGTACCAGGCGCTTGTTCATATAGGCTTCCCAGGTCAGGCGCTGGACGTCCGGATCGTCGCAGATGGTGACGAACCGTTCCCGCCGTTTGTCGGTCGTGTACCAGAACTTCTGCATCATGCCCAAGACCCAGAACACGGTGCCGTGTTCCTTCATGAAGCGCTTGCGCGCCGTGGCCAGGGCCTTGGCGTCGCCGGTCTTGACGAATTCCGCCGACGCCTGGGCGGCGATCTGGCCGCAGAGCATGGCGTAATAGATGCCCCCGCCGGATGCCGGCGCGACGACGCCCGCGGCGTCGCCGGCCAGCAGGACGTTGCGGCCGTCGTCCCAGCGCTTCCTGGGTTTCAAGGGGATCGGCGCGCCCTCACGGCGGATCGTTTCCATGTCTTCAAGCCCCGCCGCCCGGCGCAATCCGCCGACGGCGTCGCGTAGCGAGAAGCCCTTGACCGCCGTGCCCGTGCCGACGCTGGTGCAGGGCCCGTGGGGGAACACCCAGCCGTAGAAATCCGGGGACAGTCCGCCCTGGTAGTACACATCGCAACGGTCACCGGCGAAGCGGCGGACCGGGCCCTCGGGCGAGCGGACGATTTCATGGTAGGCGAAGACGCAAGGCACGTGTTCGGCCTTGGCCATGGATTGCAGCGCGACCTTGGACCGGGCGCCGTCGGCGCCGATCACCACGCGGGTCCGGATCGATTGAAGCGCGCCGGTTTCCTTGTCCCGGTAGTGGACCGTGACGAGACCGTCGCCATGGCGTTCAAGCCGCTCGAAGGCGCCGGTTCGCCGGTCGGCCCCGGCGCCGGCGGCCCGGTTCCTGAGAAACGCGTCGAACCGGTCGCGGTCGACCATGCCCACGTAGCCGTTCTCGATGGGCATGTCGATCTCGCGGTCCGTGGGCGAGACGATGCGCGCCGAGCGGACCCGGGCGACGATTTGATCGTCGGGAATGTCGAAGTCGCGGATCAGGCGCGGCGGCACCGCGCCGCCGCAGGGCTTGATGCGCCCGGCCTTGTCCAGAAGCACCACGTCCAAACCGCTGCGGGCCAGTTCCGTTGCCGCGGTCGCCCCCGCCGGGCCGCCGCCGACGACGACCGCATCGCATGTGGATCTGCTTTCCATGATCTTGCTCTCCGCTCCCTGCTCCGTTTTCCCGCCTGCTTCCAACCCCAAGGAAATTTTTATGACGCCGACGGATCGGCGGCCAGGCCCAAGGCCCGGGATTCCGCGCGCCGGCTGACCCGGGCCGCCAGATAGGCGGACAAAATGAACAAACATCCCTCGATCGCGAAAACGGCGGCATAGGCCGTCTCGGGCGATCCGGAGATCCAGCGCAGGCTGTCCACCGCGGCGGTGCCGGCGAACCCGCCGAGGCCGAAGGCGATGGCCTGTGCCGCGCCCCAGAGGCCCATGCGCGTGCCTTCCCGCTTGGCGTGGCCCCGGCGCACCATGCCCATCATGGAGCCGATGGCGGCGACGGCGAAGGCGCCGTTGGCGACGCCCAGGGCGAAGACCGCGGCGGGCAGCGGAAAATCGGGGCCGAGCGAGCCGGAGACGGCGATCAGGAACAGCGCGCAGGCCGACGCCAGGCAGCCGCCGACCACCCAGGCCTTGAGGGAACCGAACCGGCCCTTGGCAAAGGCGCTGCAGGCCAGCGCCACCAGGATCATGCCCAGGAACACGCCCCCGTGCTGCACGCCTGAAAGCGTGGTCGATTCGCCCGGCGTCATGCCGAAGACCGTGCCGGCGAAGGGTTCCAGGATCAGATCCTGGGCGCTGTAGGCGAGCATGGAGACGAAGACGAAGACGGCGAACTTGTGGGATTCCGGCTCGGACCAGACTTCTCTCATGGCCTCCCGGAACCTCGGGCTCTCGATGGTCTCGCCCGGGGAGGGCGCGGCTTGCGTGCGCGGTCCCTCGACGCCCCAGACGGCGATCACCGTCAACAGGATGGCGACGCAACAGACCCCGGCGGTCACGGCGACCAGACGGGCGGGCGAATAGGGGTCCAGCAGCTGACCGGCGATCCCGGCGGTCACCGCCAGGCCGGCGATCATCATCAGCCAGACGATGGTCGCGGCGGCCGCGCGACGGGCGGCGGAGACCTGCACGGCCAGAAACACGAGCAAGGACGTTCCGGCGGCGCCGACGTCATCGCCTTCACCCTGGTCGGC
>JANQIJ010000061.1 GCA_028282185.1 Rhodospirillales bacterium | reverse complement strand
GTCCACCACCTGGCGAACCAGCTCGATGCCAAGGCGGACAATTTGGACAGCCAGGCCCGCGTTCGCCTGGATGCCCTGGTGCGGTCCTTGGAACGGCGCGGCCTGAGCCAGATCGCCGCCTGGCGCGACATGCTGTCGGCCCTGAAATCGGAAACGCCCGCCGATTACGTCGATTGGTTCGCGGTCGACCGCCAGGCCGGGCGCGATTTGGACGTGGCGTTCCATCGCCATTACCTGGACCCGACCAAACCCTTCGCCGACGAAGTCGCAGGCGAAGCCCATGGGATGTTGGTTACGTCGGCGACGTTGCGCGACCACGCGGGCGCGGAAGGCAATGACGCCGACCGGGCAGGCGACGGCTGGCCCGGCGCCGAAGCCCGCGCCGGCGCGGTGCATTTGGCCGCGCCGGCGGTTCACTTGGCCGTGCCCTCGCCCTTCGATTACGGCGAACAGACCCGCATCCTGGTGGTCGGCGACGTCAACCGCAATTCGCCGGACCAGGTCGCCGCCGCCTATCGCGAACTGTTCCTTGCCGCCGGCGGCGGCGGGCTGGGCCTGTTCACCGCGATCAACCGCCTGCGCCAGGTCCGCGACCTGATCGCCGGGTCGTTGGAAAAGGCCGGCCTGCCGCTATACGCCCAGCATGTCGACGCCATGGACACCGGCACCCTGATCGACATCTTCCGGGCCGAGGAGGATGCCTGTTTGCTGGGCACCGACGCGGTGCGGGACGGTGTCGACGTGCCGGGCCGTTCGCTCCGCTTGATCGTTTTCGAACGGGTGCCCTGGCCACGTCCGGACATCCTGCACCGGGCCCGGCGCAATGCTTTTGGCGGGCGCGCCTATGACGAGACGATGACCCGCCTGAAACTGAAGCAGGCCTTCGGCCGGCTGATCCGCCGGGCGACCGACCGCGGCGTCTTCGTGATGCTCGACCGGGCGATGCCGTCGCGCCTGACGGGCGCTTTTCCGGCCGGGGTCGCGGTCGAACGCATCGGCCTCAGGGAGGCGATCGCCCGGGTCGGCGATTTCGTCGGCCCGCAGTCAGCCGCCGCCAACCCGAACCGAGGCTGACCGACAGACCCACGCAGCCCACGCGGTCACCGGACAACAAGAAGCTTCATGGAACAGATCGGCCGGGGCGGATTGATGCGATCCGCCCGCGACCCACGGCGTTCGGGAGGATGATGGTCAGAAAGTGATATACATGGCCGAGGTCCAGGCCTTGCCGTCGTCCCGCTGGCGGCCCTGCAGCCAAACCGGGCGATGGCCGTGCGGTCCGTTGGTCGGGTCGACTTCGAAGCTGCCGGCGACGTCGCGCGGCATCTCGGCGTCGGCCATGCGCTCGACGGCGACGAAGAGCTCGACGCCGCCCAGTTCCTTGCGGACAATGCCGTTTTCCAGAAGCTCGGCGCCGGAGACCTCAAGCTCGAAGTCCGGGCAATGGACAAAGGGATTGCCATCCAGGGGATTGCCGACCTTCACATAGCCGTGGATCTGGCCCGAGACCTTGATGGTCGCCATGTCCAGATGCGACATGTCGATCTCCACGGCGTCCGTGTCGCCATAGGTATCCGTGCGGAAGCCAATCTGTGTCGGCCCGGCGCGCCAGACCGTCTCTTCCTTGTGCTCCAGGCCCTGGCCCTGGAAGCCGTGGATCACGCCGTTGCGGATATCGATTTCGCCCCGCCAGTCGGCCCAGCGGTAGCGGTCGCGGATGCGGGCACCTCCGAAGCGGACGCGGATCTTGCGGTCCGAATAACCGGCCTCTTCCTGCAGGTTGCGGTTGGCGATGACACCAGTGTGGTCGAAAAGCGTGATTTCGTCCCACCCCACGTCGCCCAGGAACCGGTAGTTGACCGTCGCGGGACCCGAGTGGTCGAACTCGTCGCCCATCAGATGATCGCCACACCAGGAAAGCGCCACCAGGCGCTCGCCCGTGGTGCCCCAGGTCCGCCGGGCCCTGAGGGCCTGCCCGACCGTTGCGCGATCCAGACCGTCACAAACAAGGCCCGTCACCCCGCCCTTGGTGCCGAACACCGCCGTGCCCGGCACGCCGCCGCCGCAGCGGCCCCGGTGTTCGTCGCCGTTCAAGGAGACGCCGAGCTTATAGCCCCGGGCATGGACCTCTTGATACAGCCAGGGGAAATGACCCCAGGCGGAACCGATCTCCACCAGGCGGTCCATGGTCGGATGGTACCAGTCCATGATGCAGCGCCGGCCGCCCACGTGCGGCATCATCAGATGCCCTTCCGGGTCGTGGATATAGGTCGCCCAAAGCTCTTCCAGCGGCCAGGCGCCCGGCATGATGGTGTCGGCGTCCATGTCCTCGTTCCATTCAAAGGACCTGGCGATATTGCCCTTTGCGTCGAACGGGAATTCCGGCGTCCTGCCGTGCAGGAAGACCACGTTGTGGTCACCGCCGGCGCAGGAATTGCCGCACCACTCCGTGCCGGGGTAACAGACGAAGCGCCCGTCCTCGTTGATGCCGTCGATGATTTTGACGTCGTCGTCCCAGTTGTCCTTGGTGATCTGGAAGTCGTTGGCCGTATAGCCCAGGTAGTCCAGGCGGGCGATGTCGCGGCCATAGGACAGGTTGTAGGTCGTGTCGTTGATGCCCACCGTGTTGTCCGAATGGACGTGCAGGTCGCCAAAGAGCAGGCGCGGCGCGGGGGATGCGTCGTCCACCGTCAGGAAAAAGGTGGTGGGCCGGATTTCCGGCCGGTCCATGGCATGGGCGGTGACTTCGATCTCGCCCTCGTCCGCCGTGGGCACGCCGTCGATATCGGCATAGCACCAGCCGTCGGTGTTCGATTGCAGGGTGCCTTCGTAGATGATGTTGCCGTTCTGGGTCGCGGTGATCTGGAACTGGATGGAGTCGTCGTAGACCGTATTGCCCCAGGCGTCCTCGGCGCGCACGCCCAGGTTTGCTTTCTCGCCGACACGGGCCATGCGCGTGCCGGCCAGGACCAGTTGTTCCGCCGGGCCCGGATTGATGTCGATGACCACGTCGCCCGGAATGTCGCAGAACCGGGACGTGCCCAAGGGGTCGATATAGCAGCGGAAGCGGAAGCCGGTTTCCGTGAAGGTCTGAACCCGCGTGCCCGGGCCGCCGCCCCGGCGGTCGCCCAGGCGGATGACGATATGGTCGCCCGGCTTCACATAGCCGTCCACGGTATCGACGATGATGGCTTTCTGGAAGGGCCGTTCGTGACCCTTCTGGTCGAACCGGACCTTGAGCGACTGCACGGTCGCGGGAACCTGGCCCTCGACGCAGGGGCCGGCCTGATATTCGGCCGAGACATAGTTCGCCCCCGACGGATCGGTGGTCTGGAACAAGGCCCAGTCGGAATAGAACTTGAATGTCGCCTTGATCCAGGCGCCGTCGGCAATACCGGACGCCCCCACTTCGTAGTCGAGGACGATCTCGGTCCATTCGCCGCAGGTCAGTTCCGTGGTTTCGCAGGTCACCCGGCCGAGAAACGGCATTTCCTTGGTCTTCTTATAAAGGCCCTTGGGCGCGACGTAGTCCTCACCGAGTTTTTCTTTTAGTTCTTCATCGGTCATCCATGGCTGGAACCAGCCGTCACCTGGGGAATTGTCTGGCATCTTCGTCTCCTCGCGTGGGTCGCACCCTCGGTTTATCCTCGGGTTTTTTTTGCGCGGGCGTTCCGGCACCGCGTCCGTAAAGAATTCCTTGGGGCCCGTTTTTCAACCCGCTTTCAAAAACTTAGCAGTCCCCGGCCCCCACTCTTGTCAGTCAGCCGACAATGGGGCATCAGTCCCGGGGCGGCGTCGCGACACATCCTTCACTTCTTTGCCCGAGCGGCTGCCCGGCTGGCGGCCTGGCCGGCCTGAATGCTTTTCCAGAACGTCTGGGCGATGACGAAGATGGCCAGAACCATCAGCGCCATGGCGACCGGGCGTTCGAAGAACATGGTCGGGTTGTTTTCCGAAATGATCACCACCTGCTGCAGGGCGCGTTCCCATTCGGGGACCAGGATGAAGCCGATCAAGAAGGCGACATAGGAAAAATCGAACTTGCGCATGAAATAGCCGATGACGCCGAAGGTCAGCATCACGCCCACGTCGAACATCTCCGACTTGCCCAGATAGGCCCCCATGATGCAGGTGAAAATGACGATGGGGTAAAGCACCATCGCCGGAATTTCCACGGCCTTGCAGAACAGCCTGAGCCCGAACCGTCCGATCACGGCCAGGAACAGGCTGGCGATGATCAGCGAGCCATAGATGCCGTACATCAGTTGGGCGTTCTCCTTGAACAGCAACGGGCCCGGCTGCATGCCGTGGATCATGAACGCCCCCATCAGCATGGCGGCGGCCAGGTTGCCGGGAATGCCCAGGACGAACAGCGGGATCAGCGAGGAGGCGACGACCGCCGAATTGGCGCTTTCCGACGCGGCGATGCCTTCCAGCCGGCCTTTGCCGAAGCTTTCCGGTTCCTTCGAGCGCTTCATGGCCTGGTCGTAGGACATGAACGACGCCACCGGCGCGCCCAAGCCCGGCATGGCGCCGACGAAAATGCCGATGGCGCTGCCGCGGATCAGGGTTCGGGTGTTGGCGAAGAATTCCTTGATCGACAACAACCGGTCTTCCAGCTTGGACGAGAACACGTTGGCCGCGTGCTGGGCGGCACCTTTTTTGGCGAAGCGCTCCAGTTGGATCAGGATTTCCGAGAAGGCCAATAGGCCGATGGCGACCGGGATCAGCGAAAGTCCGCCGCCCAGTTGATACATGTCGAAGGTCAGGCGCGGCAGGGCGGTCACCGGTTCGGTGCCGATCTGCCCGACCAACAGGCCGAAGCCGGCGGCGACCAAACCCCGGAACAGGGAATTGGTGCCGATCCCGGCGATCACGGTCAGCGCCAGGGTAATCAGCGCGAAGATTTCAGATGGCCCCATGAACAGCGCGACCGCGGCCAGCGGGGCGGCAATGGCGACCAGCACGCCGGTGGCGAGGATATCGCCCGCGACCGAGCCGTAAAGCGCCATGCGAAGGGCCTTTTCGCCTTTGCCCTGCTGGGTCAGCGCATAACCGTCCCAAGACGTCGCCGCGGCCTCGGGCGTGCCCGGCGTTCGAAGCAGGACCGCCGAAATGGCGCCGCCGAAAAACGCCCCCTTGTTGAGACCCACCAGAAACCCGATGGCCGTCAGGGGTGTCAGGTAATAGGTGATCGGGATGAACAGCGCGATCGCCATGGGGCCGTTGATGCCGGGGATCGCGCCGAACATGACACCCGCCGCCACGCCGACGAAGACGAACATCAGGCTGGCCGGTGTCAGGGCGTCCATCAGTCCGGCGGTGATCATTTCCATGGGCTTATTCCGGGTGTCTTTTTTTCTATACGAACTGGATATCTAAATGATCTGAGGTCCCGGCACGGGAACGCCGAAGCCATGGCGCATGACGACGTACAACAGGGCGTCCATGGCCACCGCGATCACCACCATCTGGACCCAGTTGCGGTTGCCGATCAGGTATTGCATCACCATCAGGAAAACGAATGCGATGATCAGATAGGCCACGTATTCGATGGCGAAGACCAACAGGAAGCAGGGCAGCATGAAGGTGATCAGATGCACCAGGTTGACGCGTCCGACCTGGGTGAACCCTGCCGAGTTGGTGTCTTCGGGAAATTGCGCTTCATCCGCCGGCAACGGATTATTGCCGTAGATAGCCAGCATCAGCCGGATGAGGGACAGGATGGCCATCGCCAACATGATCCCCACGGCGACGTTGCCGACCAGGGCCGGCGAGGCGCCATACCCGGGATAAGGGGGCGTATAGGTGGGGATCGCCCAAAACCACATCAGACCACAGAACCCGACGATCAGCAGATTGGCGACCGTTTCTCTTTGAATTCTGGACACGCGCTAGCCCTCCCTCGACCTGCCGATTAAGCGGGGATGCCGGGCCGGATCGGTTTCCGGCCCGACGTCCCGGTGCCTACTTCATTTTGGCTTGGTCGCCGAAGGTCTTGTAGAGCTTCTCCACGGTCATCTTGGCGTGGTCTTCGCCCCATTTGACGGGACGCATCAACAAGTTGTTTTCAATGAACTCCTTGGTGTCTCCGGCACCCGCCAATTTGTCGGCGGCCGCCAACAGCTTGGCCCGGGCATCCGCCGGAATGCCCTTCGGCACGATCATGGCGACGATCATCTCGACCTGCTCGTCATAGCCCTGTTCGCGGAGCGTCGGCACGTCCGGGATCGGGGGCAGCCGGTCGCCCAGCGCGGCGCCGATCAGCTTGATCTGCCCGGCCTCGACGAACTTATAGAGGATGGCGCCCACATAGCCGACATCGGCATGGCCGCCGGTCACGGCCTTGATCACGGACGGCCCGCCCTTGGACGGAATCAGCGACAATTTGACGCCTTCCTTCTTCGCCATGCGCAGGATCGCGTCACGGTCGTCGGCGCCGTGGAACATGGCGATCATGGTGCCGTTGTTCTTTTCCTTGGCCCAGGCGAAGGCTTCCTTCAGCGTGTTCCAGGGCTTGTCCGGCCGGGAAATGAAACCGGATGAGTTCAGGGCCACCAGCGACAGATAGTCGAAGTCGTCGGGCTTGTAGGTCAGCTTGGCGTGATGCGGGGCATAGGTATAGGCGGTCAGCGAGGTCACGCCGACGGTGTAGCCGTCGGGCTTGGCGCGCACGAGGTTGGCGGCCATCGTCGTGCCGTGGGAACCGGTCACGTTCTTGACGTTGATGGGTTGGCCCAGAATGGCGCTGAAGCGTTGCGCAAGGCCACGGGTCAGGCGGTCGATCTGGGCGCCCGGCTGGGTCATGGTCATAAAGGTGATGGGGCGGGTCGGATAGTCGGCGGAGACGGTCTGCGCCGCAAGTACGGCGCCGAACACGAGGCCCAGGCCGTAGGTGAGCAACTTTCGCATGATGTTTCCTCCTGTTTATAGGCTTTGATCTTGTTTTAGGGCCTTGTGGGTATCGGCGGCCTCCCATTTCTTTCGACGATAGTATCAACCGATAGCGACCCCCTATGTCGGCCAGCCGACAAATCTTGTGGCGATGCGGCCAATATCCTGGTCCCGTGGCGGCCGGCGTCGTGTTCCGAGCCGGTGCCGGACGGGCGGTGGGCGCCTGGGACCCGGCTTGGTTGTGGCTACCCACGGTCCCGGGAAACATGTAAAGATACCAAAGGCCAGTGCAGGGAGGATCAGACGGTTGGGCAATGATGCGCGCATCGGGGCGAACGCGTTCGCCGGATCCGAGCCGGATCAGGACGGGCATGGCGATCCTGATGACCTGCGGGGCTCCTGGTCCGACGCCCATGCGGATTTCCTCTCCAGCCTGTCCGAAGAGGAAACGGCCGGATTGCTGAAGATCGCAAGGCGGGTCGAACTCAAACCCCGGGGCCAGTTGTTCCGCGCCGGCGACCGGTCGAACGACGTGTTCATCGTCGCCGACGGCTGCATTCGCCTGTTCCAGGTTTCATCGACCGGCAAGGAAACCATCCTGTGGTTCAGTTTCCCGGGCGAAATCTTCGGCATCGCCGAGTTGTGGAGCGGCAGCGACCGGGAAATCTATGCCGAGGCCAACGAAGCCACACGGGTCTATTCCATCCGCCGCAGCGACTTCGCCGAATTCTTGGGGACCCATCCGGAAGTTTCGATGCGGGCGATCGGCATCCTGTCGGCGCGCGTCCGCACCCTGGGCCATGCCATGGTCGGATTGGCGACGGACAACGTCGAAACCCGGATCGCAAGGCTGTTGTTACGGTTCGCCGCCGTTTCCTCGGTCCGACCCTGCGATGACACGGGGGACGGCGCCGAACACGAGCTTTGCGTCAATGTCCGCCTGACGCATCAGGATGTCGCCAATCTGATCGGCGCCAGCCGGCAGACAGTGACCTCGACCCTGACCGTCCTGCGCAAGCGCGGCACATTGCGGGCCGTCAATCAGCACTTCCACATCATCCAGCCGGAACGCTTGCGGCGGGCGCTCGAATTGGGCGCTGCCTGACCTCGTCGACCGTCGCGCCGGGGTCCGACCGCCCGTCGACCCAGCCGTTGCCACCCTCAACGCAGCCATGCGTTTTTGCACGGCTTCATGCGCAAACCTGCATTGTGCGTCGCAACATTCACACTTATATCATTGTGCAATGCGACATGAACGCCAAACCATTATCAATTCAATACCGAGGACACCCATCATGAGCACGTTCCAATATTCGCTTCCCCTGTCCGACTCCAACGGATCGTCCAATGGTTTTCTTGATGCCGTCGGCAAGCTGGTCGGCAGCCTGACGCGCGCCCAACAGGCCAACCGGGCGCTGCATAGCCTGAATGCACTGTCCGACGACGCCCTGGCGCGCCGCGGCATGACCCGACAGGACATCCCGGCCGCCGTCCACCGCGTGCTGGTCGGCTGATGCTCTCGGCCGAGGGGGTTGAGGCCCCCAGACGGCCATTGGTTTCCTCCTCGCCTTTTTCTCGGGCGCCGCAACGACGCGGGCGCCCATTTTCATGCGCCGAGCGGCGTTCGGTGGCGAATGCCCGGGACGGCGGTCTTGCGCTCGCCGGCGGTTCCCGCCCAATATGGCCGCCCGGCCGGGAGGCGCGGCGAATCTTTCGGGGGACTTGAGATGACGGACACGACCACCCAAACGGCGCATCAGGCCTGGGACGCCGCCTGGAAAACCGCGGAGGGACGGGCCGGCTGGCAGAACCCGGACCCGGACGTTCGCGCCTGCGCCGAAGCGGAATGGGAACGGGGCGCGCGGGTCGCGCTCGACCTTGGCTGCGGCGTCGGCCGCCATACGCTTTACCTGGCGGCCCTGGGCTATGAGACCCATGCCTTCGACGCCAGCGAGGCCGGCCTGTCCCATGCCCGGGAACAGGCGGAGAAGGGCGGCGCGGCGATCGATTTCCGGGCCGGCCTGATGACGGAGCTGCCCTATGAAGACGGGACCTTCGACTACGTCCTGTCGTTCAACGTGATCTATCACGGCGACCTGCCGACGGTCCGCCGCGCGCTTTCGGAAATCCGCCGGGTCCTGAAACCGGGCGGCACCTTCCAGGGCACCATGCTGTCCAAGCGCAACGGCTATTTCGGCCTGGGCGAGGAGATTTCCCTGGACACCTTCATCTACGATCCGGACGGGTCGGGCGACGAGGCCCATCCGCATTTCTTCTGTTCGGCGGGCGAGCTGACCGATCTGCTTGCCGGGTTCGAGCTCTATGCGCTGAAGGACGTGGACCACAAGCGCCGGCCCGACCATTGGCATTGGCATCTGGTCGCCGAACGCCTGCCGTCCGATTGATCCACCGGCTGACGGCCGGAGCGCCTCGCGCGATTACGGCGTCAGCGCGCCCGACACCTGGGGCAGGGCGAAGAACGCGGCGACGGTGACCACGGCCAGGACGGTCGAGATCAGCGTCGCCGATGAGGTGCGGCGGATATAGACCATCTGCTGTTGGGCCAGAACGAAGCAACTCGCCCCGGTGGGCAGGGCCGCCATCAGGACCAGCGGGATCAGCCAATCCGCGCGCACCTCGAAGACATAAACGCCCAGCACCCAAGCCACCAAGGGATGGGCGATCAGCTTGAGCGCGACCATGGCCGAAACTTCGCCCAAGCCCTCGGACACGGGTTTGCCGACCAGGAACAGGCCCAGCGCGAACAAGGCCCCCGGCCCCGCCGCGGCGCCCAGGACCGTGGCATAGGTATCGACCGGCTTGGGCAGGGTCAAGCCGCCCAGCGACCAGGCCATGCCGGCGGCGCAGCCGATGAACAGCGGACTTTTCGTCAACCCCCGAAGGGAGGCCAGCAAGACCCGCCCGGAATCGCCGCCGCCCCTGTTCTTACCGGCAATCACCAGAACCTCGGTCAGGGCCATGAACACCAGCGTTTGGAAAACGGTGGCGATCGCCGCCGGAAGCGCCGCCTCGGGTCCGAAGGCGACGATCGCCAGGGGAATCCCCATGTAGCCCGTGTTGGCGAAGATCGAGACCATGGCGAACAGCGACGATTGCGCCAGGTCGTTGCCCAGCAACAGCCTGGAAAACGCGAAGCCGATGCCGAAGACGATGGCGCAAGAGCCCAGATAGGCCGCAATGAACGGCCAATCGAACAGGGTCGCCGCGTCGACCCGCGCCATGGAATGGCCCAACAGGACCGGCAGGGCGACGTAGTAGACGAACCTGTTCAAGGCATCCGTCGATGCCGGGCCCATGACGCCCGTGCGCCCGGCCAGGTAGCCGGACAGGATGATCGCGAAGACCGGCAGGACGACGTTGAGGATGGGCTCCATGGCGGGTCTCCGGATCGGGCGGCAAGGGGCAATCGAACGGGCTCTTGACCGGGGGCGCAAAGCCCCCCGATAACGGATGCCCAGGGTTCTGTATAGGGGGCCCTTGGGACAAACACCATTGCCGGCGCGGCCAGGGTCCTTGCCCCCGCTCGACGACCGGGCAGGAGGAGAGAACACGCGGGATGACCGACCTTACGGGAATGACCATCGGGGTGATCGGCCTGGGGCTTATGGGCCGGCCAATGGCGGAAAACCTTCAGGCGGCGGGGGCTCGCCTGATCATCAACAACCGCTCGCGGGGCGTTGTCGAGGAACTGGCGGCCCAAGGCATGACCCCGGCGCCGGCGCCCCGCGATCTCGCCGGCCGATCCGACGTGGTGATCTGCATGCTGCCCGACACGCCGACCCTTGAGCGGATCGTCGCCGGCGCGGACGGCCTCTTGGCCGGTGAGCTGGCGGGCAAGCTGCTGATCGACATGGGCACGTCGAAATACCTGGTGACCCAGGCCCTTGCGGCAAAGGTCCGGGCCACCGGCGGCGACTATGTGGACGCGCCCGTGTCCGGCGGCACGCTGGGCGCCCGGGCGGGCAACCTGACGATCATGGCCGGCGGCACGGACGCGGCTTTCGCCCGCGCCCGGCCGGCCCTGGAGGTCTTGGGCGATCGGATTACCCATGTCGGCGCCGTCGGCGCCGGTCAGATCACCAAGGCCGCCAACCAGGTCATCGTCGGGCTCAACATCGGCGCCGTCGCCGAGGCCCTGTCGCTGGCGGAAAAGGCCGGCGTCGATCCGGGACGGGTGCGCCAGGCGCTGGTCGGCGGGTTCGCTGATTCCCGGGTTCTGGAAGTGCACGGCCAGCGCATGGTCGACGGCGATTTCACGCCCGGCGCACGCTGCCCGATCCAACGCAAGGACATGGACCAGGCCCTCGAACTGGCCGATGTCCTGGGCATCGAAATGCCGGCGGCGGCCTTGAGCCGCGATCTTTATGACCGGGTGATCGCGGCCGGCGACGGCGACCTGGACCATGCCGGCCTGATCCGCGCGATCCGTCCCGATTGGCCGGTGAACGCACGCTGACCGACGGCGTCGAAATGTCTTGGGGGACGCAGGAGGAACGGCCCCATGGACTTGAACGACATCATCCCACGCCACGGGCGTTACCGGGCGGACCATCCGGCGGTGATCCTCGGCGATACGGCCGTCACCTGTCCTGCAGCCGGCTTTCGACGCGGATCAATTCATCGACGCGGTCGATTGCTGAACCATCGGAATTTCACCGCCGACCGGGTCGGTGCGCTGAAGATGATCCTATCGCTGGGCGCGCCCCTGCACCTGGAGCACAAGACCCGATTGGAACAAGTGCTGCCGGGCCGGTTTCACGAGCTTTACGGCGTCACCGAAGGCTTCGTCACGATCCTGGATCACAGGGACGCCACGCGAAAGCCCGATTCCGTCGGCTGTCCGACGCCGTTCTTCAAGGTCCGGATCATCGACAACGCCGGCAACGGTCTGCCCCCCGGCCAGGTCGGCGAGATTTGCGGCAGCGGGCCGATCGCCATGGCCGGCTATTACAAGCGCCCGGACCTGACGGCGGAAACGGTGGTCAATGGCTGGATCCGCTCCAGCGACCTGGGATATCTCGACGACGACTTTCTCTATCTGGTCGACCGCAAGAAGGACATGATCATTTCCGGCGGAGTCAATGTCTACCCGCGCGACATCGAGGAAGTCCTGGTCCGCCATCCAGAGGTAACCGAGGTCGCGGTGTTCGGCGTCACCGCCCTGACGGCCGGATGGCGCGGCGCCGGGACCAACCCGAAAGGCGCTGTCGGTCCGGATCTATTGCCGTTCTTCGGCCAGGGCCTGCATCGCGGCCCGCAGCAAGGCCAGCGGCACCGTAGGTGCGCTGGCTTCCGCCCGCGCTTCGCCGCGATGATGGGGAAACGGGGCGCGGCTGAGGGTCGCATAAGGCAGCACCCCATCGGGTCCATGGCCAATGTGCCAATGCCAGGCCGGCAAAACCTGGGCGATCAGCTTAAGACAATCATCGACGGAGGCCGTATAGGCCCGCGGCCGGTCGAACCGGTCCCGGCCGGCCGCATCGCCTTCCGGCGGCGGCGCCAGGGTTTCCGCGATCAGGGCATCAAGGGACGGATCGGGGCCGGTCGCCACCCCGATCTGCCGGGCCAGATTTCCTTGTTTCTTCCGGTTTGACCGCGGTTTCGTCACGACACCCCCTGCGGCCGCCCAGGCGGTGCCTGTCACTGGCGGCGTCACTGCATTTCGGCACCCCCCATCTCTCCCGGATCGCAGTCTAGAGCGTGCCGTCGACGGCTGACAACGGTCGCGCACCGGCGTAAGCCAGCCCACGGATATGACTAATTTTTAGCCTATATATAATTTCTGCATATAGTTTATGCTAATTTATCGAGAAAGGGACACGGAATTTCCAGAAAGTGATTCATAATATATTGATTTAAAATATTTTTATTTTGTTCTTATGATTGGCATGAGACTTGCGCAGTTTCTCTTAAACCTCGCTGAAAAAGTGAATTTTTACGCCGCTAAATGGCCAATAACAGGAAAAAGTGGAGTCCCGATGCGTGTAATGTTGGTCAGTGATACCCTCGACCCCGGCGACAGATTTGACACCGCCAACAGCATCGCCAGCGCCAAAGACAACCCCCTCGCCCCCCCGGAGCTGGTCCTGACCTGCGGCCCGGAAGCGGGGTTCGCCAAGCAGGCGCGCGATGTCGCGCCGGACCTCTTGGTTGTCCAGGTCACGGACCTTGAGGTCTTTCCCTTTGTCGAGCTGTCCGGCTTGAGCGCCGAACTCCCGGTCTTGATGGTGACCGACGACGACCGGCCGCAAGTGTTGTCCAAGGCGGCAGGTGCCGGGGTCAATGCCTGCCTGCCGCCGACGGCACTCAAGCGGTTCGCCGCGGCCGCCGAATGGGCCCGGGCACAATTCCTGGCGTCCCAAGAGCTGCGCGTTCAACTTCGCGAAAAAGAAGCCAAGCTGGCCGACCGAATCGTGATTGAACGGGCCAAGGGCGTGGTCATGAAGATCAAGGGCCTGCCCGAGGACACCGCCTATCATGAGATACGAAAGATGGCGATGCGCCGGTCGTTGCCCATGCGGGCGGTCGCCGAACAGATCATCGACACGGCCGACCTGGTGATGAGCGAATGAACCGCCTCTTTCTGACCCCGCATCCGGCGCGACCGTTCCTGCCTCAAGTCCGCATCCCCTCCCTGCGTTGACTTGACGCGAAGGCGGCGGGCCCCCGCTCCTCAAGGTCCGCCGCCTTCCTCCCCTGTGTCGCCGCACCTTAAGGACCGCCACCGCCGTTCTCCCCGTCCAACAGAACCGACGCCAATACCTGAGGCGCCGTGACCAGGGCGCCCGCCGCTTCCAGCAACGGGATCAACCGCGCCCAGCACCAGGCACCGTGGGAGGCGCCATGGACCAGCACGAACCGCGGCGTCGGCAAGCGACAGTCCTAGAGCGGCACCAAGTCGAAGGCGACGCTGATCCGCGTGCCGCCGCCGGTGAACGGGATGGTGCGGTGGAAATAGGCAGAAGGGAACAGAAACATGACGCCTTCCTGCGGCGGGAAGATCTCGATCGGCTCCGGATGGCGCAGGTTGAACTGTCCGGGGGCGCTGAAGAATTCGATGAAGCCCTGGATATCGCCGGGGTCGCGCACCTCGTCGGGCAACAGCGGATAATAAACGCCGCTCAGATACCCCGAGGGATGGATATGCGGCATCTGATGGCCGCCCTGGTTCATCACCACGGCCCAAACGGTCAGCGAATAATCGTCACTCCAGCGGGTGAAGAACGGATGGTTGGACGCCGCATGGCGGCGGCGATAGCTTTTCGCGCCCTGGGCGATCATCTCGGTAAAGTGGCGCATCGGTCCCCAGGGTTCGCAGACCAGGCTGCCCGTGTGCCGGCCGTCGACCGTGGCATGGTTCGGCGGCGACGGCTCAAGCGATGGATGGTTCAGAATGTGATCGGCCATGGCCTTGTTGAAATCGGCCATCGAGGCGAAGCCCTCGGGACAGACCGGTCGATGGCCCATGACAAGGTCCGGCGGCAGAAATGCGCGCGACTCCTCGATCCGCCCCAGGTCGATCAACACCAAGGCCTTGTAGGCCAGCATGTTGGCGTCTCCCGGCGCTTTTTCCAGGCGTTCGTCACAAAACGCCAAGGCCTCTTCCGCCTGGCCGGCGGCTAACAGGGCCTCGATGATGTTGACGCTGGCCCGACGGTGGTTGGGCGCCGCCGCCAGCACCTTCCGATAGAACCGTATGGCTTCGCCGTAATCACCGGTTTCCTGTTTCAGCGAAGCCGCCAGCTCATCCAGATCGGGCGAGCCGGCCCCGGCGGAACGCGCCTCGGCGACCATGCGCTCGGCCTCGTCGAACCGGTCGTCCATCGTCACCGCCGCGATCAATCCGGCCCAGGCCTCGCCGTTGGCCGGGTCGCGCTTGGCGAGACGGCGGAATTCGCTTTCCGCCGCCGCCCGGTCGCCCTTGCGCATGAAGGTTTCGGCCAATCCCTCGTGGAACCCGATCTCGTCCGGGAAACCGGCCATGCAATCGCGGTAATAGGCGATGCCGGCGTCGTAATCTTCGGACTCCAAAAGGGCGCGACCCAGGTTGAGACGGGCCTGGACCAGGTCGGGCGCCAGGTCGCAGGCACGGCGAAGGTGCTGGATCGCCCGGCTCCAGTCATGCCGGCGGAGGTAGAGCGAGCCCAAATTGTAATGCACGACGACGTCGCCATCGTCGAGATCAAGCGCGCGCCGATAGGCGGAAAACGCCGCCGCGGACACGCCCAGGCGGTCCGCCGCATGGCCCATCATGGCGAGTTGCGTCGCGTCCAGCCGGGTCCTGGTGTCGAGCCGGGAAAACAACTCCAAGGCGACGTTGTCGGCCCCGGCCTGATAGGCGGCCTCGCCGCCCAGCGCCAAGACCGCGTCATCGGCGCCGCCCGATGCAACAGCACCCAAGGCGGTTTCCACGGCCTGTTTGAGGTCGCCGTCTTTCAGGTACCGGCGGATGGCGGTCTCGGCGGACATCTCGGTTTCGCTGATCGGTACGGTCACACGCGGTTGGAACATGGCAGGGTCGCTGAGCGAAGCTAGCAAACAAGCGGTCCCGCTAATAGCCTTTCCCGACCCGGCAGGCATTGATCGGGATCAACGAAAAGGGCCGCATCCGAAGATGCGGCCCTCGTTTCGTCGATACTTGAGATGGACTAGAAGCCCATGCCGCCCATGTCGGGCATGCCGCCACCGGCGCCACCCGGCATCGGTTCTTTCTTCTCGGGCTTTTCGGCGACCATGGCTTCCGTGGTGATCAACAGACCAGCGACCGAGGCCGCGTCCTGCAGCGCCGTGCGCACGACCTTGGTCGGGTCGATGATACCGGCCTTCAGCATGTCGACGTATTGGCCGGACTGGGCGTTGAAGCCCTGGGTCTTGGCCTTGCCTTCGAGAAGCTTGCCGGCGACCACCGCGCCGTCGAAGCCGGCGTTTTCGGCGATCTGACGGACCGGGGCCTGAAGGGCGCGACGAACGATTTCGATGCCGACCTTCTGATCGTCGTTTTCCGGCGTCACTTTCTTCAGCGCGTTGGTCGCATAGAGCAGGGCCGAGCCGCCGCCGGCGACAACGCCTTCCTCGACCGCGGCGCGGGTTGCGTGCAGGGCGTCGTCGACCCGGTCACGCTTTTCCTTGACCTCGACCTCGGTGGCGCCGCCAACGTTGATCACGGCCACGCCGCCGGCCAATTTGGCCAGCCGCTCTTGCAGCTTTTCGCGATCATAGTCGGAGGACGTTTCCTCGATCTGGGCGCGGATCTGACCGCAACGGGCTTCGATGTCCTTCTTCTTGCCGGCGCCGTCGACGACGGTGGTGTCGTCCTTGGTGAT
>JANQIJ010000022.1 GCA_028282185.1 Rhodospirillales bacterium | reverse complement strand
CGGCGGCGGTTGGCAGGTCGGCGAACTGGGTGCGGACCAGATCGACGACCCGGGCGTGGCTCAGGTTGCCGGCGGCCGCGATCACGGTGTTGGGTGCCGAATAATGGCCGGTCATATAGGCGTTGACCGCGTCCCGCTCCATGGCGCCGATCAGGTCTTCCGTGCCCAGAACCGAGCGCCCCAGGGCTTGGTCGGGGTAGGCCTGGGCCTGGAAATTTTCGAACACCATGTCGTCCGGCGTGTCGTGCAGTTGGTGGATTTCCTGGATCACCACCTGGCGTTCACGGTCCAGTTCCCCGGCGTCGAGGGTCGCGTGCTGTACCAGGTCGGCGATCACGTCCATTGCCAGGTCCAGGTCGTCCTTCAACATCTTGGCGTAATAGGCCGTGTGCTCGCGTGCCGTATAGGCGTTCATATGGCCGCCGACGGCTTCGATTTCTTCGGCGATGGTGCGGGCGTCGCGCCGCTTCGTGCCTTTGAACACCATGTGTTCCAACAGGTGCGACACGCCGTTGACGGTGGCCGGCTCATGGCGCGCGCCGACACCGATCCAGGCGCCCAGTGACACGGTTTCGACCCGGTCCATGGTTTCCGTGACGACTCGAAGGCCGCCCGGCAGTTCACTGATTTCGACGGTCACGTTGGACGCTTCCCCAGGGTGGTCTCGCCTTAGGCGAGGGTTTCCTCAATGTGCTTTTTCAATTGGTCTAAATCGTTGGCGAGCGTTTGGCAACGCTTGGGCCGGTCCAACAGGTCGGCCATTCTCGCCGGCAGGGCGGGGTGAACGCCCGCTGCATCCGCCACCGCGTCGGGGAACTTGGCCGGATGGGCGGTGGCCAGGACCACCATGGGCCTGCCGTCCCGGGATTTTCGCGCCGCCGCCGCGCCGATGCCGACGGCGGTATGCGGGTCGACCAATTCCCCCGTCCGGTCCAGGGTCTGCTTGATGATGACCCTGGTCTCGTCATCGTCGAAACGGGCGCCGGCGAAGACATCCCGCGCCCGCGCCAATTGGTCGGCCGTCACATCGAACCGCCCGGTTTTCCGGAAGTCGCCCAGGATGCGGGCGCATTCGGCGCCGTCGCGGCCGACCAGATCGAACAGCAGGCGCTCGAAGTTGGACGAGATCTGAATGTCCATGGAGGGGCTTAAGGTCGGCACCACCGCGGCCATCTCCATGACCCCCGATCGAAAGAACCGGGCCAGGATGTCGTTGGCGTTGGAGCCGACCACCAGGCGGCTGATGGGAAGGCCCATCTGCTTCGCCGCGTAGCCGGCGAAGACGTTGCCGAAGTTGCCGGTTGGCACGCTGAAATCCACAGGCCGGTCCGGCGCCCCCAGTTTCAGCGCCGCCCAGAAATAATAGACGATCTGAGCCATGACCCGGGCCCAGTTGATGGAATTGACGGCACTCAGGTTATGGGCGTCGCGGAAGGGTTGGTCGTTGAACAGATCCTTCACCCGGTCCTGGCAATCGTCGAAGGTGCCTTCCAGCGCGATGTTGTGGACGTTGGCGGCGGCGACCGTGGTCATCTGCGCTTCCTGCACCGGGCTGACCCGGCCCTTGGGGTGCAGCATGAAGATGTCGATGGCGTCCTTGTCGCGGCAGGCCTCGATCGCCGCGGAGCCGGTATCGCCCGAGGTCGCGCCGACGATGGTGATTCGCTTGCCGCGGCGCTCCAGGACATGGTCGAAGAACCGGCCCAGCACCTGCATGGCCACGTCCTTGAAGGCCAATGTGGGGCCGTGGAACAATTCCAATAGATAGTCGCCGTTGCCCAAATCCTTGAGCGGCAGGACGTCGGCCGCGTCGAAGGTGGCATAGGCGTCACCGATCAAGGCCCGCAGGTCGTCCGACGCGATCGCCCCGCCGATGAACGGCGCCATCACCCGATGCGCCAGGGCCGGATAGTCCAGGTCCCGCAGGCGGGCAAGGTCGTCGGCCGAAAACCGCGGCCAGGTTTCGGGCACGTAGAGCCCGCCGTCCCGCGCCAGGCCGGTCAGCAAAACGTCCTCGAATCCCGTGGCCGGGGCCGCGCCGCGTGTCGAGATGTAGGTCAGTTCGCTCATCGGCTCCTACCCGTTCCGGGCGGGTAGATACCTGGATTTGAGGTGATTCTCAAACACCTTCGGATCGAGCGGCTTGCCGGTGGCGGTCTTGACCAGGGTCGCGCCGTCGACCGAGGCGCCCCGGCCGTGTACGTTCGCGCGCAGCCAAGCCATCAACCCCCGGAAGTCGCCGGCCGCGATCTGGTCTTCCAGGTCGGGCATCTGTTCGCGGGCCGCGGCGTAAAGCTGCGCCGCGGTCATGGCGCCCAACGTATAGGTCGGGAAGTAGCCCCAGGCGCCATCGTACCAATGGATGTCCTGAAGGCAGCCGAGCGTATCCGTCGGCGGGGTGACGCCCAAAAGCCGCTCAAGCCCCGCGTTCCAGGCATCGGGCAGGTCGCGGATTTCCATGCGCCCTTCGATCATCGCCTTTTCCAGGCCGTAACGCAGGATCACATGCGCCGGATAGGTGACTTCGTCCGCGTCGACGCGGACGAAGCCGCGTTCGACCCGGGTATAGAGCCGGCACAGGTTGTCCACCGACCAGGCGGGGTCGCCGGCGTCGCCGCCGAAGGCGTCGCGCATCAGCGGGCCGGCGAATTTCAGGAAGGCCGGCGAGCGGCAGACCTGCATTTCAATCAGCAGGGATTGGCTTTCATGGATCGACATGCCGAGGGATTGGCCCACGGGCTGGCCGCGCCAGTCCTTGGGCAGGCCGCGCTCGTAAAGCGCATGGCCCGTCTCGTGCAGCACGCCCATGAGGGCGGAGGTGAAGTCCGTCTCGTCATAGCGCGTGGTGATCCGGACATCGTCGGGCACGCCGCCGCAGAACGGATGCAGCGACACGTCCAACCGGCCGAAATCGAAATCGAAGCCGAGCCGTTCCATCAGCATCTGGCCCAGCGCCTTCTGCTTGTCTTCCGGGAACGGGCCCGCCGGCATTAGGGTCGGCGGCTCTGCCGCCTGACGGTCGAGGACGGTGCCCAGAAAATCCGGTAGGAAGGCTTCGACCTCGGCGAACACGGGATCGATCTCGGCCGCCCGGGCGCCAGGTTCATAATCGTCCAGCAAAGCGTCATAGAGCGCGAGGCCCGAGGCCTCGGCCTTCACCTGGGCCTGTTCGCGGACGATCGTCAGCAGGTCTTCGGCGAGCGGCAGAACCGATTTGAAATCGTTCCGGGCGCGGGCTTCGCGCCATTTGGCTTCGCAGGCGGTCGACGCCCGCGACAGCCGCGTCACCAGGTCTTCCGACAGCGCCGTCGCCTTGTCGAATTTGCGCCGCATCTCACGCAGGTTGGCGCGCTGCCAATCGTCCAGGCCGTTCGCGGCTTTCTCCGCCTGGGCGATGCCGTCGCCGGTTTCCGGCGCGGTCAGCAGCGTGTGGTGAAAGGCCGATAATTCCGCCAGTTGCTCGGCCCGGGCGCCATGCCCGCCCTGGGGCATCATCGCCGACATGTCCCAATGCAGCATGCCCTGCGCTTCGGCCAGGGCGTTCAGGCGCCGGAAGCGGGCTTCCAGATCGGTATATGCGGCGGGGGCGGGAGCGTTGCTGGTGGGCATGAAGGCCATATGGGCCTAAAACACCGGCCAGAAAAGGGTCCGGTCGGCGAGCAGGGCGACGAAAATGCCGAACAGATAAACGATCGTGTAAAGGAACATGGGCCGGGCCGGGCCCTCGCGCCGCTCGAGCCCCTCGGTCGTCCGCCAGACGATCCACATGTGATGGACCAGCCGGGCGTTGAGGCCGGCGGCGGCGGCGAGATAGAACCAGCCCGACATGCCGATGGCCACGGGCGCGAACGTCGCCGGGATCAGCAAGGCCGTATACAGCACCATCTGGCGCTTGGTGCCGTCGACGCCGGCGACGACCGGCAGCATGGGAACGCTGACGTTTTCATAGTCCTGGCGGCGGAACAGGGCCAGCGCCCAGGTATGCGGGGGCGTCCACAAAAAGATGATCAGGAACATCACCACCGCCCCCCAGGGGTCGGCCAAAAAACCTTCGTTGCCCGTCACGGCGGCCCAGCCGATGATCGGCGGCAGCGCGCCGGCGGCGCCGCCGATGACGATGTTCTGCGGCGTCCGCCGCTTCAGCCAGACGGTGTAGACGAACACGTAATAAAGGATGGTCACGGCCAGAAGGACGGCCGATATCGCATTGACCCAGAGCGCCATGGCGGCGACGGACATGACGCCCAGGGCGAGGCCGAACCAGAGCGCGTTCCGCGCGTCCATGCGGCCGGCCGGTATCGGGCGGCGCTGGGTCCGGCGCATGTGCTGATCGATGTCCCGGTCGTACCACATGTTGATCGCCCCGGCGGCGCCGGCGCCGACGGTGATGCAAAGGATCGCGACGAAGGCCTCCCACTGGCCGATGGCGCCCGGCGCCAGGGCCAGGCCGACCATGGCGGTGAACACCACCAGCGACATCACACGCGGTTTCAAAAGCGCCGCGTAATCGGCCAGCCGGAAGCGGGGGTCCGGCCGAGGCCCCGCCTCGAGCGCGGGGGGGCGCGTCGAGGTCTGGGGTTGCGTCTGGGTCGAATTGCTCATGATGCGGGATTTATAGAGGCCCCAGCGATGAAGTACCAGACCCGGTTTCAGGTCCCGCCCGTTTGTTTTGATCGGATCAACAGGGCCTTGCCGACGATCCAGATGAACATCACCCCGCCGGCCACGGCGATCACCGCGCCGACGCCCATGGCATAGAGCGAGACCTGGGCGCCCAGCGCCTCAAGCCCGGCGACGTCGCCGGCGGTTTTGCGCGGCGCGCCATAGCCGCCGGCGAAGAACAGGCCCAAAGCATGCAGCGCCTGGCCAAGGCCGTACAGCCAGAAGACGGCCAGCACCGGGCGGCCGAAGGCCACGGCCCGGTCCAGGAGTGGCAGCATGAGAAGGAAAACCAGGCCCATGAGGCCCAGGTTCACGCCACCGATAACCCCGTGGTAATGGGCCGGGGTGCGGGTGTCGGCGCCATCGACGAACAGGCCCAGAAACGCGCCCAGGAAGAACACCGCCATGGAGATCCAAAGCGCCCGGCCGGCCAGATGGTCGCCCGGATCGCCGGTCCTTTTCACCCGATGGGCGAACAGGATCACCCCGGCCAGAACCAGCGGAGTCGGCGCCAATAGGTATTGCAGGTCGGTGAAGGCCTGGGTCTGTTCCGGCGAAAACGGCGGATAGACGGCGTAAATCAGCGGACCGATGGCGGCAAACAGGGTCAGGGCGCAAACCGGCCAGGTCAGCCAGCGCGGCGCCAGCGGCCGCCCGGCGCGACCGGCCAACAGATACCAGGCGACGGCCATCATGGCGACGTTGACGAACTGCAGAACGTGGCCACCGCCCCAGAACAGACGTTCGTTGAGTTCCGTCGAGACCGGTTCGTCGAACACCAATTGAAAGGTGATGCCGAAACAAGCCAGCGCGGCGATGAAGATCGGTCCGGCAAGCAGGACCGCCGTCGTCTCGGGGCCGGTGTCCACGACCCGGCGGAAATACGCCGAGAACAGACGGACGAGAACGAACAGTACGCCCATGAACAGAAACACCAGGCCCAGGTAGTAGAGCGGGTCCAGGATCGCCGGGATGTAGTTGTTGAGGGACGCCTCCGAACTGTCCTGCAACGCCGGATAAATCAGAAAGACCTGCGCCGCCGCGACCATCCAGACGCTGGACCGGCCGGTCGAGCGGCCACGCGCGCGGCCGCCGTCCAGGCGGTAGGTGCAGATCACGGCGAGCGCCGCCAACAGGCAGAGAAACCAGACGACGAAGGAGAACACGACATGGATGACCAGGCCTTTGGCGAAAAAGTCGAGCGGCCAAGGCACCAGGCCTTCCGAGCCGGGAACCCGGGACAGTGCCAGCATCAGGGCGGCGATGCCGGCAATGGCCAGCGCCGCGACGCCCAGCAGCAGCCAGGCACGCAGTTCCCAGCGCGCGTCCTCGTCCAGCAGGGCTTCGCGGAAGTCCATGTCTTTCATCACCGCCTCCGCCATTGCCTCATCCGGTCGGCTGATAGGGATAAAGGTGAACCGCCATGACATAGACGACCACGCCGGACAGGCCGACGTAGAACCACAGTGGCCAAACCCAGCGGGCCATGGCGCGATGGCGCTCGAATTGACCGGTCCAGGCGCGCCAGAAGGTCATCGGCACCAATGGCGTGATCGCGATGGCGCCGATCACATGGGCGATCAGAATGGAGAAGTAAATCGGCCGAATGGTGCCTTCGCCGCCGAATTTGGCGAAGCCGGAATTGGCCTTGTAGATGACATAGACCACGAGGAACAGGACCGAGGCGCCGATCGCGCCCAGCATCATCGCCCGATGGCGCTCGCGCTGGCCCTGCTTGATGAAGACGTAGCCGAGCAACATGCAGATCACCGACAGGCCGTTGAGGCTGGCGATCACGTGGGGCAGGTCGTTTACCGGAATGGGAAGGGCCATGGCGCGTTTCTTATCGGTCCTTATCAGCGTGTCGTCATATGAAACCAGAACAGGCCATACAACAGGATCGCCAAGATGCCCAGGATCGCGCCCATCTGCCAGTTCTTCATCACCGCGCCTTTCCTAACCGGACACCGCCGCCGCCATCGATCCGAGGTCATGCCTCGCCGAAGGGGAGCCGTAACCACCACATGCCCCGCGCCCGAAAAGGTCGGGGTAGGATGCCGGAAAATCAACGCAATCAAGCGGTTTGTCCAGGGTAAAAAAGCCTTTGCTTCGTCGTCACGGGATGGTAGCAAAGTAACAACAGATGCGGTTGGGTGAATATGTGTTCGATGCTGGGACCGCAGGCAATAGAGGTTAAAAAACAAAGGTCTGCGGGAAAATTCCATCGCCATTATGTAGTTTGGCGATATGGCGTTCGGAGCCTGAAATCGGCCCAGGACCTTGTGCTCGGAACTGACGGATGAGGAACATGACCCTTAGATTGCACGCCCTGATGATGGCCGCCGCCGGTTTCCTGGTCGGTTTCGCCACGCCGGCTTCGGCCGAGCAAGGCCTTGGCATGGCCCGGCCTTGGCAAATCACCTTCCAGGACGCGGTCTCGCCGGTGATGGAGCGGATCGACTCTTTCCACGACCTGTTGTTCTGGATCATCACCCTGATCACCCTGTTCGTTTTGGCCTTGCTGGTTTACGTGATCATCAAGTTCAACGAGACCGCCAATCCGGTGCCGTCGAAAACCACCCATAACACCTTCATCGAGGTCGTCTGGACGGTGGTGCCGATCATCATCCTGGTGGTCATCGCGGTGCCGTCGTTCAAGCTGCTGTTCTACATGGACAAGCACGAAAATCCGGATATGACCCTGAAGGTCATCGGCCACCAATGGTATTGGTCTTATGAGTATCCGGACCATGGCGGCTTTACCTTCGTCAGTCAGATGATCGCCGAGGAGGATTTGCAGCCCGGGCAGCCCCGGTTGCTCGCGGTCGACAATTCCGTCGTCCTGCCGATCGATACCAACATCCGCATCCTGCAGACCGCGGAAGACGTGATCCACAACTGGGCGATGCCGGCCATGGGACTGAAGATGGACACGGTCCCGGGGCGGATGAACGAGAACTGGGTACGGATCACGAAAGTCGGCGATTACTACGGCCAATGTTCCGAACTCTGCGGCGTCGGCCACGCCTTCATGCCGATCCACATCAAGGCCGTTAGCAAGACCGACTATGCCGCTTGGGTTGCCCAGGCGCAGAAGGAATTCGCCAAGGCCGACGGCTCGCCCGCGGATCCGGTGCGCCTGACGGTGGACGAGGCGACGGGCAGGCTGATCGTCGCCGAACGGCCCGGCCCGGCCTCCCCCCTTGAGTTGGCGCGGAACGAGGCAGCCGGGCGCTAGGATTGTCGGATTCGGCCGCCTCGGCGCGGTCAAGCGGCGGACGCGTAAGACGAGGAAAAAGAGGTTCATAGAATGGCCAGTGAAGCGACAGCAAGCGGCGCACACGACGACCACAACCACGCCCCTCCGGGCATCGGTCGGTGGCTGTATTCCACCAACCACAAGGACATCGGCACCATGTACATGGTGGTGGCCGTGTTCGCATCGATCCTGGGCGGCCTGGCCTCTTGGCTGATCCGCTTGGAACTGGCGGAACCTGGCATTCAGTACATCGAGGACGCGCATTTCTACAATGTCCTGGTCACCGCGCATGGCTTCCTGATGGTGTTCTTCGTCGTCATGCCGGCGCTGATCGGCGGTTTCGGCAACTGGTTCATGCCGATGATGATCGGCGCGCCGGACATGGCCTTCCCCCGGATGAACAACATTTCGCTCTGGCTGTTGGTCGCGGCGACGGTGCTGCTCTTGCTGTCCGGGATCGTCGGCGGCGGCGCCGGCACGGGCTGGACCGTCTATCCGCCCCTATCGGGGATCGATTTCCATCCATCCATGGCCGTTGATTTCGCCATTCTGTCGCTGCACGTGGCGGGGGCGTCATCGATCCTGGGGGCGATCAACTTTATCGTCACGATCCTCAACATGCGCGCGCCGGGCATGACGCTGCACCGCATGCCGCTGTTCGTCTGGTCGATCCTGGTCACCGCGTTCCTGCTGCTGCTGGCCCTGCCGGTGCTGGCCGGCTGTCTGACCATGCTGCTGACCGACCGCAATTTCGGCACCACCTTCTTCGTGCCCTCCGGCGGCGGCGACCCGATCCTGTGGCAGCACCTGTTCTGGTTCTTCGGCCACCCGGAAGTCTACATCATGATTCTGCCGGCCTTCGGCATCGTGTCGCAGATCGTGTCGACGTTTTCCAAGAAGCCCGTGTTCGGCTACCTGGGCATGGCCTATGCGATGGTGGCGATCGGCTTCGTCGGCTTCGTCGTTTGGGCCCACCACATGTACACGGTGGGGCTCAACGTCGAAACCCGGGCCTACTTCGTCGCCGCGACCATGGTCATCGCCGTGCCCACGGGGGTGAAGATCTTTTCCTGGATCGCCACCATGTGGGGTGGCTCGATCCGCTTCGACACGCCGATGCTTTGGGCCGTCGGGTTCATCTTCCTGTTCGTGGTCGGCGGGGTGACGGGGGTTGTCCTGGCCAACGCCGGCGTCGACATGGCGTTCCACGACACCTATTACGTGGTCGCCCATTTCCACTACGTGCTGTCCTTGGGCGCCGTGTTCGCGATTTTCGCCGGCTGGTATTACTGGATCGGTAAGATGTGCGGCCGCCAATACAACGAGACGCTGGGCCGCCTGCATTTCTGGATCACCTTCATCGGCGTCAACTTGCTGTTCTTCCCGCAGCACTTCCTGGGCATGGCCGGCATGCCGCGCCGGATTCATGACTATCCGGACGTGTATTCCGGCTGGAACTATGTGTCGTCGATTGGCGCCCTCGTGACCGTGCTCGGCACGCTGTTGTTCTTCTACATCATGTGGCGCACCATGACGGCGGGCAAACCGGCCGAGGCCAACCCCTGGGGCGAGGGCGCGACGACCCTTGAATGGACCGTGCCCAGCCCGGCGCCGTTCCACACCTTCGAGGATTTGCCCGACATGTCCAAGCACAAGGAAGCCCATTAGGGCTTCGGCCCTGTCGGGACGGATTGGGCAGGCAGAGGAGCCAGAAAAAAGTGCCGGATCAGCGACAGACTTCAGGTAGGGCCGACCATCGGCAAGACGGCCGACGCCGCAATATGCGGACGGCGGTTGTCCTGTTCGGCGTCGCCGGCGGCATGGTCGGCATGTCCTATGCCGCCGTGCCGTTGTATGAGCTGTTCTGTCAGATCACAGGCTACGGTGGCACGACGCAGGTCTCGGAGAACAAGACCGCGCCCGGTCCCGTATCGGAACGCCGGATCAAGGTCTCGTTCGCCGGCAACACCGGGCACGGCCTGCCATGGGCGTTCGGCCCGGCGCAGGGCCCGGTATCGCTCCGCGCCGGCGAGGAAGGCCTGGCATTTTATCGCGCGGAAAACCGGGGCGACGTGCCGATCACCGGGACGGCCACCTTCAACGTGACGCCGCACAAAGCCGGCATCTATTTCGCCAAGATCGAATGCTTCTGTTTCACCGAACAGACCCTCAACCCCGGGCAATTCATCGACATGCCGGTCCAGTTCTATGTCGATCCGGAGATTTTTGACGACCCGAGCACCCGCGACCTGACCGATATCGTCTTGTCCTATACCTTCCACCGGACGGAACCGACGGCCCAGGCATCGGAAGAATCCAAGACCAGCGCAGTCACGGAACCCGGCAACCGGGCGGGCGGCTGAGCGGCGCAATCGGAGATAACGGCTCGGATCGGGGCAACCCGCTGCCCCCTGAAGCCGCAAAAGACGAGACCGAGGAGTTATAAGAATGGCGAGTGGCGGAAATCATCCTTACCATATGGTCGAGCCCAGCAAGTGGCCGGCGGTCGGATCGGCCGGGGCCTTGGTCGCGGCCTGCGGCGCCGTCTGGTTCATGCACGACGGCCCGTGGTACGTCATGGCCGCGGGCTTCGTGGTCATCTTCTACACCTTCTATGGATGGTGGAAGGACGTCGTCGCCGAGAGCCTGACACGCAAGTATCACACGGATGTGGTCAGCCACGGGCTGCGCATGGGCATGGTGATGTTCATCGCCTCGGAGGTCATGTTCTTCTTCGCCTTCTTCTGGGCGTTCTTCCATGCCAGTGTGCCGATGCTGTCCAACGTGGCCACCGTGCCCTGGCCGCCGGAGGGGATCATTCCCTTCAACCCCTGGGGGATTCCGTTCCTCAATACCCTGATCCTGCTGACTTCGGGCGCCACCGTCACGGTCGCCCACCACGCGATCCGCGCGGGCGACAACGAAATGTGCGCCCGTTGGCTGCTCTACACGATTATCCTGGGCCTGACCTTTACCGGGTTCCAGGCCTATGAGTATGCGGTCGCGGCCTTCGGCTTCACCGACGGCATCTATCCCTCGACCTTCTTCCTGGCCACCGGCTTCCACGGTTTCCATGTGATCGTCGGGACCTTGTTCCTGATTGTCTGTTACCTGCGGGCCAAGCGCGGCCATTTCATGGCCGAAAAGCACATCGGATTCGAGGCCGCCGCTTGGTACTGGCACTTCGTTGACGTCGTCTGGCTGTTCCTGTTCGTCTGTGTCTATGTCTGGGGCAAGGGCGAGGCGACCCAGCTGCTGGGCTAAGATACGCCCGGGGTGCCGATGGCGCTGCCGGGCCGCCCGGGTCGTGTTACTCAGCGGCCCCCGGTTGATCCCGGGGGGACGTTTCGACTTCATGCGACTTTTCGAATTGTCCCGTCGATGATCGTCTTCGACGTTGTCCTGGACGGGGATATGCCGACCCTGAGGTGCCGCTACATGGGAACGCAGATCGTCGAATGCAGTCGCCATCGTCAGACCCCGGACCCGACCGCGGCCTGACCTTCATGGATGCCGACTGGCATGGATGCCGACTGGCATGGATGCCGACTGGCATGGATGCCGACTGGGCCTACGTTCGGCGACGATGTTCAAGGCCTGCATGCGCTGCATCAACGATCAGTCGCCGATGCTGATGGTCGGCTGTTTCGAGACCGAGGTCGCCGTCGGCGATCACGAGCGACTGGTTACGCCATGGTCGACCCGCAGCGGTCAGGTCGATCGCCTGGTGATCGCCTTGGATCGCCTTCATACGGGACCGTTTGTTCCAAGTTGACCGCCGATTTGCGGCGCCTTCCGCGATCGTTGGCTGGATTTCCGACCAACGAGCGCGTATGACAAGACATGGCCTGGGGGTGCCGCGGAGAAGGATGAACGACATGGCCGACCCCACGACGGACCCCAAAACAAGTTCCGGAGAAGAATCCGAGCCGGTCGACGCACTGCGTCACCGTCGCTCGGAGACCCCGCCGACAGCGCATGGTAATCCCGTCATGAATGGTATTCGCGGTCGCTGCCCGCGCTGTGGAGAGGGGCGGTTGTTCCGGGGTTATCTGAGGATCGCCGATGCTTGCGGCGTCTGCGGCCTGAGCCTCAAGGGGCACGATACCGGCGACGGGCCGGTGGTCCCGGTGCTGTTGATCATCGGCGGGATGGTCGTCGGCCTCGCCTTGGCGGTTGAAGTG
>JANQIJ010000424.1 GCA_028282185.1 Rhodospirillales bacterium | reverse complement strand
GGGCGGCGCCACGGATGCGTTTTATTGGGCGGCTTGGCTTACTTGATCAGGCCGAGTTTCTTGAACGCCTTGATCGACCCGGTGTGGAAGAAGTCCGGGTTTTCCTGGGCCGTATGGGCCAGGGTCTCCGGCGTCAACGGTTTCAGGAAACCGTGGTATTGCTGGATCTTGTCGGCGTGTTCGACAAACACGCGGACGAATTCCTCGACCAACTCGTCCGGCATCGACTTATGGGCGGAAAGCATCAACAGGTCGCCGAAGAATGTCACCTTTTCCGGCTGATTGGGCAGTGTGTTGGGCGGGTATTCGACGACGTTGAACGGCATCCCCGAATTCTTGATCATTTCGGGCGGAACCTGGATGTAGTGCCAATCGCGCTTGGAGGCTTCCATCTTGCGGTGCGGCCCGGTGATCACGGTGATCGCGCCGTCGGCGCTGGTCAGACCGAACAGGGTCCCGACGTCCGTGCGGCCATCGAGCAACGCCGCGATGTTTTGGCCCGGCCCCAAGGTGTCCAGGCTTTTCAGCTTCGGCGTGATGCCCCAGGCGTCCAACAGCATCCGCTGATGCATGCCCCATTCGTTCTGCGTCAGCAGGCCGATGCCGACCCGTTTTCCTTCGAAGTCCTTGGGCGTCTTGATGGCGTCGTCAAGCGCCACCCAGGCGTTGAACGTCGGCCCCAGAACGATGACCGCGCGGAAATCCTTCATGGCTTCCAGCGGCTTCGGATAGAACGGCTTATGGCCGGTGGCCGCGGCCCAGTTCAACACCGAACCGGTGCCGAAGATCGTGTCCTTGAAGCGCTCTGGATGGGTCGCGACGTATTTGACGTTGAAGTTGAAGCCCGGCGTTTCCTTGGTGTTGAAGCGTAGGAACTTCGAGAAATCCGCCATATGGCTCTGGATCGTGGCGAAGGCATTGTAGGGGCCTGAACCACTCGGCGACATCATCAGTTGAATGGTTTTTTCCGCCGCCGAAACGTTCCCGGCGGACAGGCTTAGTCCCAGAATCAGCGCAAACGCCGGCGCCAATTTGGTCAGTCTGAGTTTGGCAGTCATGGTTTCCTCCGTGTCTTGTGTTTTTTCGGCCGTTCAAGTGTGACCAGCCGACGTCAGGCAACCGACGGCGTGCGGCTTTCCTCCGCCAGTAAGTCGGCCAGTTCCTGAAGGTTCTTGGTAACGTAGGTGGGCGTGATGCCGACTTGCAGTGTCGGCTCGAATGCCCGGTTGGTCCAGGCGACGCGCAGGCCTTGCTTCACGGCGCCGAAGGCCTCCCATTGGTGACCCGTGACCCAGAGAATTTCCTCTTTCGGGCAGCCGGCGCGCTCCATGCCGATCTGATAGACCTTGGGCGAGGGCTTGAAGGCCTGCATCTCCTCGCCGGAGGAGATGATCTCGTCGATGTACTCGTAGGTGCCGGCGAATTTCGAGTGGTCTTCGATCATCTTCTTCGTGGGGTTGGCGACGATCTTGATCACCCAACCTTGCGCCTTGAGGTCCTTGAGCGCGTCGATAACGTCCGGATAGGCGCGCAGTTTGTGGTACTGGCTGTTGATGTCGACGATTTCCGCGTCCGTCAAGGAGACGCCGTGTTTGTCCAGCGCCCATCGCAGGCAGGCTTCGTTAAGGCCCGGGTGCGGCACGAAATTGTCGGACAACGTCAGATGGAACATCGCCCATTTGTGTTGAAACCGCCAAGCCTGGGCGATCTTCTGGGCCATATGGCTTTCGAACACATACTGTTCGATGATGTCGGCGATCGAGTAGTTGTCCACCAGGGTTCCCCAGGTGTCGAATAACATGGTCTTGGTCATTTACTCCTCCTTCACTGGATCCGTTGAAATTGCCAAAGGTTGGCCTTCCATGGCCTCAAGCGGTTCGCAGGCCCCTGGCCCGGTAGCCGTGCCAGGCCAGGAACAGGCCGAGTCCCGCGAAAATAAATGCCGCGAAGATCATCGCCTTGGTCGCCAGCAGCGCGATGAAACTGACCGGCACGACAAGCAGGGCCGTCCGTTCCGCCGCCGGCAGGCGTCGACCGCGATAGACCCCGTAGATCGCCGCGCCCCAGAACGCGGTGGCGACAAGCAGGGCCGCGCTGACCGTCAACCCGTCCCAGCCCAGATCGGGGAACGCCAGGATCGACGGATAGGCGACGAAGGCAAAGGGGATCAGGATCGCGGTGAGCGACATGCGCCCGGCCTCGTAGGCGGTGCGGTAAAACGATGCGCCGGAAATTCGCGCCGCGGCCATGACGCCGACGGCCACGGGCGGCGTGATCGCCGAAAAGATGGCGAAATAGAAGCCGAAGAAATGGGCGACGATCGGTTCCAGGCCGAAATCCTGGAGGAACGGGATCATGATGATGGCGATCAGCGCGTAAGCCGCCGGCGTCGGCAGGCCGAGGCCGACCAACAGCGCGATCAGCATCCCCAGCAACAGCGCCCAAATGATCTCGCCGCCGGAAAACAGCATGATGGTCCGGCCGATGTCGAAGCCCGACCCCGTGGTCACCAGAACCTGCACGATGATTCCGATCCCGGCGAGGATGAGCGCCAGGTTGCAGGCCGAGACGACACCGTAGCGCACGCCCTCCCAAAGTCCTTTAAGGGTCGGCCGATAGGCCGCCGGGCGCAGGACGGCAAGGACCAACAGCAACCCGATCGCCCACATCGCCGCGTAACCGGGCGAATAGCGCTGGTAGAGCAGGACCAGCAAGACGGTAAAAGCGATGAGGAACGAGGGTGCGATCCACTTGATCAGGCCAAGGTCGACCTCCTCCTTCTCGATCATCAGGCCGGGTTCGGCCTCGGCAATGAAGTAGGCGGCGATGAACAGAATGACGACGAACAGAAACGCCGGAACCAGCGCCGCGGTGACGATGTCCGCGTAAGGCACGCCCAAATTCACCGCCATCAGGAAGCCGCCCAGGCCCATGATCGGCGGGATCAACTGGCTGCCCAGCGAGGCCACGACTTCGATCGCGCCGGCGCGCGTGCCGGCGATCCCGCGCTGCTGCATGGACGGGATGGTGACCGACCCGGACAGCGCGACGTTGGCCACCGCCTGGCCGGTAACCATGCCGACGGCGGTTGAGGCGATGATCGCCGAGTAACAAATCCCGCCGCGTGAGAAGTTGAGCAGCAGTTTGCCAATTTCGTTGAACAGTTCGAGAATGCGCGCGCCCTTCATCAGGCCGCCGAACACGATGATCAGGAACAGCGTATTGGCCGACAGCGGGATGCCCCAAATCACGCCCCGGGCGCCGCCCATGCCGGACAAGTAGCTGACGATGATTTCGATTTCCGGCGGATCGTAATGAAACCGCCCGGGAATTAGGTCGCCAAAGGCGAAGTACAGGATGGCCAGCGCGATCAGCGCGGCGAGAATCTTGCCCCAAACGAGATAGACCTGGACGGTCACCGTGGCCACCAGGACGATGCCGGCCCAGAGATCCATGGGCTCGAGGAACGGTTGGCGCAACTCGATTTCGTTGACCGTCATATGCAGGTAGGTCGATGCCCCCGCGCCGAGCACGAACAAGACGAACAGCAGGACAAGCCGCCGGTTGCGTTCCGCACCCTCGGTGAAGTGCCAGGCAGAGGCCGCCATCGACGCCATCAGCACGACCTGCACCATGCCCAAATGGAAGTAATAGAGTTCCAGCGCGCCATGCACCGGATAGACGATCACCAGAATCTGGTAAGCGAACAAGACGGCGATGGCGACATCGCTCACGCCGGTCAGTATTCTCTCGTTCATCGCGCCGTTCTCCTAGATGACCGCCGGCTGGGTCAGGCATCGCAAGGCGGAAAGGTCGCGCAAGACGATCCGCCTTCGGTCGCTGAACAGGTATCCGCGCTTCTTGAACTCGTTGAGGATCTTGTTTGTCCATTGCCGGGAAACACCGATCAGTGTTCCAAGATCGCCCTGGCTGATCTTGCAGTTGATGACCAGCCCCGCTTCCGAGGGCTCGCCGTAATTGTCCGCCAGCAACAGCAGCAGTCGGGCCAGGCGGTCTTCGGCGCATTCCGTGCCATGGGTCTGAAACAGGATCGACATCCAACGCAGCTTGAAGCTGAGGACGTCGATGATCCAACGTGATACTTCGGGATCGGACAGCGCGAAGTCGCGCAGCGCCTTCCCGGTGATCGACAGAACCCGCGCCTCGCCGACGGCCACGCCGGACCAGACATGAACACCGCCGCCCAGGATCGAGGGTCCGCCGACCACATCGCCGCTGGACCAGTAGCCGAGCGTGATTTCCCGACCCGAGGGCGCAACGTAATAGATTCGGACCAAGCCCTGTTCGATGATGAACGAACGGTCGTGGACGTTGCCCTGAACAAACAGCGACTGTCCGGGTTTGAACATCACTGGATTGCAGACGGCGTGAAACCGCGCCCTGGCGGCGTCATCCAGAACATGGAATAGATTTGGTTGCCGGTTTTCCGGAGGACAGGCGTGCGAGAGTAGATTCACGTCTTCCAACGATTCCTCCCAAGGGCAGGTTGAGGCCGTGTGTTCTTGTCGTTCCGCGCGGCGGGTTTTCCGTTCTCGCGCGGGGTCCCGGCCGTTTCTCCGGCCGGCGCTGGCCGGTCAATCGGCCCATCCTTCAAATGGTTGAACCGTTGTCTTGAATTTTCTCCAACATCTTACACTTAAATCGAACGACGGAAACGATCTGTCAATTGCTTGACAAAAATACCCCGCGCCTTGCGATGTTGGCCTTTCGGCGCGCTTTTCGATCCTCCGAAGCGCCGCATCGCGGCCTTGGCCGTTTACCCGGACGGGACGTTCCGGGTCGGAATGGGATCCGCAAAGTATGTTTTTTGTCAAGCGCTTAAGGCGGGTCTGTAGGGTGCCGTCACCGGCCGGACTTTGGGCGATGTTCGGTCTTTGCCCGTTGTCACCAACAGGTCACGCATCGTCGGCGTTTTTATTTGCGGCCCCGGGCGCCGAGTGAAGTATTCTCTCCGCGTGAGATGACCAGGAGACAGGGGTCGTGAGCGAGCAGCCCGACGAAAACCGGACCGACATTCCGAAAGACGCGCCGGATCAGGATGTCGTCGACGCGGCGGTCGTCGAAGCCCTGGACAAGGGCGACGTGCCGGGTGTCGGCCAGTTGGTCGGCCGGCTGCATTACGCGGACGTTGCCGACATCGTCGAACGTCTCGACCCTGAGCGGCGCGATAAACTGGTCGAGGCGATCGACAACGACCTTGTGCCGGACGTCCTCGCCGAATTGGATGAAGCCGTTCGCGAGGACGTCCTGGAAGACATGGACGTCGAACAGATCGCCGCCGCGGTCCGCGAACTGGAATCCGACGACGCGGTCGAAATCGTCGAGGAACTGGAAGCGCCGGACCAGCAAAAGGTGCTGGACGCGATCCCCGACATGGACAGGCGTCTGATCCAGGAAAGCCTCGCCTATCCTGAAGATTCCGCCGGCCGCCTGATGCAACGCGAAACCGTCACCGTACCGACCCATTGGACGGTCGGTGACACCATCGATTTCATGCGCCGGTCGGCGGACGACAGTTCCGACGGCGAACTGCCGCCGACCTTTTACGACATCTTCGTGACCGATCCCGCGGGCCGGCCCGTGGGCGCCATGCATTTGAGCCATTTGCTGCGTTCGAAGCGGCCGGTGCCGGTGACCGAGGTGATGGCGACGGAACTGAAACTCATCCCCGTGACCATGGATCAGGAAGAGGTCGCCTTCGTCTTTCGTCAGCGCGACCTCGTTTCCGCCCCTGTAATCGACGACGGCGGCCGTCTGGTCGGTGCGATCACCGTCGATGATGTGGTCGATGTCATTCATGAAGAGCACGAAGAGGACATGCTCGCCCTCGCCGGTGTCGGCGAGGACGACCTTTACGACGCGGCCGTCGATACGACCAAGGCGCGGTTCCGCTGGTTGCTGGTCAATCTGTTTACCGCGGTCTTGGCGTCGCTGGTAATCGGCTTGTTCGAAGCAACGTTGGAGCAGGTCGTCGCCTTGGCGATCCTGATGCCGATCGTCGCCTCCATGGGCGGGAACGCGGGGACCCAGACCCTGACCGTCGCGGTGCGCGCCCTGGCCATGCGGGAACTGACCACGACCAATGCGGCTCGTGTTATCGGCAAGGAGCTATTGGTCGGCGGGATTAACGGAATCCTGTTCGCGATCATCACCGGCGCCGTTGCCTGGGTCTGGTTTCAGGACCAGACCATCGGCCTTGTGATCGGGCTCGCCATGGTTGTCAACATGCTCGTCGCCGGCTTGGCGGGGGCTTCCATCCCACTGGTTCTGGACCGCGCCGGGGTCGATCCGGCGATCGCGTCCAGTGTGTTTCTGACGACGATCACCGATGTGGTCGGGTTCTTTGCCTTTTTGGGCCTGGCGGCGTTGATCCTCCTTTAGGCGCGATCGTGCCGCCGCGCTGCCGCATGGATCGCTTGGCCGGCTGCGCCCTGCGGACGCGGTATGCTCTGGCCGGCGAACGCGCCGGCCCGCCCATGAGCGGCGAACACTTTACGTTTACGTAAACGTTAGGTAGGCTGCCGCCATGGACCAGACCCCCGATCAACCCGCCGCCCGCTTCGGGATTGCCGAATTGGCCCGCGAATTCGCGATTACGCCCAGGGCGATCCGCTTCTATGAAGACAAGGGAATGCTTCACCCCGCGCGCGAGGGCCAGCGCCGGGTCTACGGTCCACGCGACCGCGTGCGCCTGCGCCTGATCATGCGGGGCAAGCGGCTGGGCTTCTCGCTCGAGGAAATCCGCGAAATGATCGACCTCTACGACGTCGATCCGTCGGAGGTGGCGCAGTTGAAGTTGTTCATCGACAAGCTGCGCCTGCGCCGCGAACAGTTGCGCCAGCAACAGGTCGATATTACCGAGACGCTGGCCGAACTCGACCGTCTGGAGGCGCAGTCCCTTGATCTTTTGCAGCAGCGGGACCGGGCCAGCGCCTGACCGTGTCGCCCCATCGGCGTTTGCCGGTCGATTGATTTTGCCGCGCGTTTATGTTTCTCAATGATGATGAAACGAATGCGGGGGCATGATGACGAACATCGGCCAGCCGGTGAAGGTGGCGCTTGGCGGTTTGGGCGCGGTCGGCCTTCCGGTCGCGGAATGGCTTGACACGGAAGACGAGCCGAAACTGGTTCTGACTGCCGTATCCGCCGGCGACAAGGCGCGGGCGTCCCGGCGGTTGTCCCATCTTGCCCGTCCGCCGGCGGTGCTCGACCTGGGACAGCTTGCCGATGTCGCCGACGTGATTGTCGAATGCGCGCCGCCGGACCGTTTTCTGGACGTCGCGGCGCCGGCCATCGAAAAGGGCCGCATCCTGATGCCCTTGACGGTGACACGCCTGCTGCATCACCTGGACCTGATCGATCGAGCGCGCGAGACCGGCGCCCGGATCGTCGTGCCCACGGGCGCCCTGGTCGGTCTGGACACGGTTCGCGCGGCGGCCGAAGGCGATCTTCAGCGTGTCGTGATGCGCACGCACAAGCCGCCCAAGGGGTTCAAGAAGGTCGATTTCGTCAAGGACTTAGGCATCGACCTGGATGGTCTGACCGAACCCGTGAAACTTTACGAGGGCAGTGTCCGGGACGCGGCCGACAAGTTCCCGGCCAACGTCAATGTCGCCGTTGCCTTGGGCCTTGCCGGGGTCGGGCCGGAAAAGACCCGGTATCAGGTTTGGGCCGACCCGGGCGTCGAGCGCAACACCCATTGGATCGAGGTCGAATCCGACATTGTCCAGGTCGAGATGAAGATCGGCGGCATGCCGACCGAGGGGAACCCGGCGACCGGGCGGATCGTCCCATTGAGCGTGATTTCCACCCTGCGCGGCCTGGTCAGCCCGTTGAAGGTTGGCAGCTAGGAAAGCCGGCGGTACGCGCCGCCGACCAGATCCCGCGATCCTGTTTCGCGTTAGCCGAGAACGGGCCTTATCCATCGCCGTCCGACGACCGGGTAAAGGCCTTGGCGACGAAGGCCAGGCGCCCGGGGCTGGGGCCGTCGGCAAGGTCGGCCAGACAGGCCTCAAGGCGTTCGGTGTCGGGGCCGACGTGGCTGAGGAGGCGGGCGCATTTACGCAATGCCGCTTCCCGGTCGGCCGGCACATCCACGGTGACGCTGACGAAGTCGACCCAGGGGCGGGGGGCGTCCCGTGCCTGGGATTGGAACTTTATCCCCGGTTTTTCGCCCCGCACATAGGGAACGTAGCGCTGGTCGTTGCCCATGATGTGGTGGGCCAGCCAATCGCGAAAAAACATGGCGACTTTCTTGACGTTAAGGTCCGACGGCGCGCGCCGGTAGATTTCGCGAATGGCATGGATGACTTCGGTCGCGCGGCGGTGCTCCGCCACATGGGCGTCGAACTGGGGAAACCCGCTTTTCGCCATGATCCGTTCCTCGCGGGCGAAATGGGCATCCACATAGGCAACCAGGCGGTCGATCAGGGGGGCGATGTCCCTGTCGGCCTGCGGCGCACGGGCTTCTTCGTTCAATGCCTTCGCCAAGTCGAACAACTGCTTGTGGTCGCTGTCGATCAGGCGAATGCCGGTTTCGTATTCCGCGCGCCATTCAAAGAACGTATCGGTCATCGGAAGTTTCGCCGGGTTGTTGCGGGGCAGGGGACGTGACTGTGACCCAGGGCGACGATGCGCCGGGCTGCGTCGGGACGCCATGATTTCCATCAAGTTCAAGTTCCCGGCGGGCTGTGCGGATTGCTGGCCCGACGGCCGGCAAAATGATATGTGGGGCGGGACATTTCGTCGCCACGGAAGAACGCAGCGCCAGGATGTACGAGGAATTCAAGCCCACCGACCCAGGTTTCGCCCAGCGGGTGCGCGACAGTTTCGACAAGCAGGGCGTCATGGGTCACATCGGCGCCACGCTCGGAGAGGTCCGGCCGGGATACTGTGAGATCGTCCTGCCCTATTCCGACGCGGTCTCCCAGCAACATGGGTTCTTTCACGGCGGGGTCGTCGGCACCATCGCCGATAGCGCGGGCGGTTATGCGGCCTATAGCCTGATGGGAGCCGAGGACGGGGTGCTGACCGTCGAATTCAAATTGAATCTGATGGCTCCGGCCGACGGCGAAGAACTGATCGCCCGCGGCTATGTCGTCCGCCCCGGCAAGACCCTGACCGTCAGCCGCGCCGACGTTGTCGTCGTCAAGAACGGCCAGCCGACGGCCTGTGCCGCCCTGCAGCAAACCCTGATGCGCGTCGCCGATCGATCCGACGTCATTGGTTGACCGGCGGCTTAATTGGCTTGTTTTGACCAGCGAAACCCGGTTACCCATGGCATCCCCTGACAACGCGCCGCCCAACGAAGGTTTCCTCAACGCCCTGGCCCGTTGGGCCGGCGACGGATGGGCCGGACGGGCGCCGCTGCGCCCGGTTTTTTGGGGCGGGGGCGCCGTCTGGTTCTTCGGCTACGGCATCGAACGCGGTCTGGTTCACCTTTTCCTATTGCCGCAATCACCCTTCTACATGGGCATTTCGCAGACCCTGGCGTCGCTCATGCGTCTGACGGAATGGGTGCTCTTGGGCGTCTTCATTTGGTGGTGCATTTCCGTCTGGCGCTGCGCCGACAAGGAAGCCATGGGCGTCTTCCCGGTGACCGCCAAGGGCGTCGTCGTCCTGCTGGTTGTCGCCAACGCGGTCACCGCCATGATGTCGATGATGCGGGGCGGCGGTCCATGAGCAACGACCAAACCCCGATCTTCATCGATCTGCATGGCGGCGGCGGGATGCCCGGCGAGGAAGAGCCGGAGCCGATCATCCCCAAATGCTGGCACGGGCGGGAGAAGCTCTGGGTCGTGTTCTGGGCCTACGGCATGTTCGGTACCGGGGCGATCATTGCCATGTCCCTAGGCATGATCTTTATCGGCATTCAGGTCGGCTTGATCCTGGCGCCCAGCGACACCTCGGGCGGATTGTTCGGTGCGGTCTTGGGGATCGTCCTGGGCGCCGCCGCCCTGGTGCCCTATCTTATCTGGATGACGGTCAGTCTGTGGCGTTGCGCGCCGAACGGCGAAAACCCGCTTTGGGGTCGGCTGGTTCGGGGACTTGTCGTCGCTGAATGGATTGGCGTCGCCATGGCGGGTTATAATTTCCGCCACCTGCTGCCGTTCTGACTGGTCCGCACCGGCATCTGGCAGACAGGCATTAGGGAGAACGAGCGCATGAACCAAGACCCCATCGTTATCGTCGACGGCGCGCGCACGCCCATGGGCGGGTTCCAGGGCGCGTTGAAGGACGCTCGGGCGCCGCAACTGGGCGCTGCGGCGATCGGCGCCGCGCTGGAGCGGGCGGGCGTTGCGCCCGAGGCGGTGGCCGAGGTCTATATGGGACTGGTCCTACCGGCGGGCATGGGACAGGCGCCGGCCCGTCAGGGGGCGCTCGGCGCCGGGCTGCCGGACGCCGTGCCCTGCACGACGCTGAATAAGATGTGCGGCTCTGGCATGAAGGCCGCCATGCTGGCCCACGACGGGATTTTGGCCGGCGCCGGCGAGGTGATGGTCGCCGGCGGCATGGAGAGCATGACCAACGCGCCCTATTTGATGGACCGGGCGCGCGGCGGATTTCGCATGGGTCATGGCCGGGTCATGGACCATATGTTCCTGGACGGCCTGGAAGACGCCTATGACAAGGGTCGCCTGATGGGCACTTTCGCCGAGGACTGCGCGACCCATTACCAATTCACCCGGGACGCCCAGGACGATTTCGCCATCGCATCCTTGAACCGGGCGAAGTCGGCGATCGAGACCGGCGCCTTCGATGCCGAGGTCGTGCCCGTCACCGTAAAGACTCGTAAAGGGACGGCCGAGGTCACGCGGGACGAACAGCCGCTGTCCGCGGACCCGGATAAAATCCGCGCGCTCAAGCCCGCTTTCGCCAAGGACGGCACGGTGACGCCGGCCAATTCGTCGTCGATTTCCGATGGCGCCGCGGCCCTGGTGCTGATGCGCCGGTCCGAGGCCGAAAAGCGCGGCCTGACGCCCCGGGCGGCGATCCGCGGCCATGCGACCCATGCCCAGGAGCCTTGCTGGTTCACCACGGCGCCGGTGGGCGCCATGCGCAAGCTGGCCGACAAGGTCGGCTGGGGCCTTGCCGAGGTGGATCTGTTCGAGATCAACGAGGCCTTCGCTGTCGTCACCATGGCGGCGATGCGCGATCTGGACCTGCCGCACGACAAGGTCAACGTCCATGGCGGGGCCTGTGCGTTGGGTCATCCGATCGGCGCCTCGGGCGCGCGCATCATGGTTACCTTGCTGGCCGCCCTTGAACACCATGACCTGACGCGCGGCGTCGCCAGCCTGTGCATCGGCGGCGGCGAGGCCACGGCCGTCGCCCTTGAGCGCTTGAACTGAGAGGACCTCGGGAAAGGATCGGATCGTCATGTCCACTGTATTGATCACCGGCGCAAACCGCGGCATCGGATTGGAACTGACCCGGCAATACGCCGACGCGGGATGGACCGTGATCGCCACCTGCCGCAAGCCCATCGCGCCGGGGGAATTGGCGACGCTTCCCGGCGATATCCAGGTCCATGGCCTGGATGTCACCGACCATCGACAGGTTGCGCGCCTGGCCGACGAGTTGTCGGCCACCGCCATCGACCTTTTGATCAATAACGCGGGCGTCTATGGTGAGCGCAACTCCGCGCACCAAGGCATCGATTACACCGATTGGGAACAGGCGTTTCGCGTCAATGCCATGGCGCCGGTAAAGGTCGTGGAATGCTTCCTGCCCCATTTGCGGGCCGGAAGCGGCAAGATGATCGCCACGGTCTCGTCGGTCTTGGCCAGCATCGCCGAATCCTCGCCCAATTCCGCCAGCTACGCCTATCGCACGTCGAAATGCGCGGTCAACATGGCGATGCATGTCTTGGCCGGGGAACTGCGGCCCGATGGCATTGCCGTGATCCTTCTGCATCCGGGCTGGGTCCGGACCGATATGGGGGGGGCCGACGCGGCGATCGATGCGCGGACCAGTGTGTCCGGCATCCGCAAGCTGCTGGACGGCGCGGGCCTGGCGGAATCGGGTCGACTGTTCGCCTATGACGGACGTGAAATCCCTTGGTAGGAGAACCAAGATGAACGCATCGGACCCGGTCGGCACCATCGAGTTTTATTTCGATTTTTCATCGCCCTACGGCTATCTGGCGGCGCAAAAGATCGACAGGATCGGCGACCGTTACGGACGCCCGGTCCATTGGCATCCGATCATGCTGGGCGTTATTTTCAAGGAAACGGGGAACCGGGCCAACGACGGCATCGACCTGAAAGGCGATTACATGCGCCGCGATTGCCCCCGGTTGGCGGCGATGATGGACGTGCCGTTCACCTGGCCCGAACCCTTTCCGGTCGCCACCCTGGCGGCGGCGCGGGCGTTCTATTGGCTGGAAGACCACGATCCGGACAAGGCCGTGCCTTTCGCCAAGGCCTGTTTTCACCACTATTTCGGCCTGGGTAACGACATCTCGGACGTTCAGGACGTGATCTACATTGCCGAGGAAATGGGCATCGACGGCGGCGCCCTGGCCGAGGCCGTGACCCGCGACGACATCAAGCAGCGGGTCAAGGACAAGACTGCCCAAGCGTTGGACTTGGGCGTTTTCGGCTCTCCCTACTTTCTGGTCGAAGGCGAACCGTTCTTCGGCTCGGACCGTTTCTGGCAGATCGAACGCTATCTTGGAAAGGGGAAGGACAAAACATGAACTTGAAGAAGGGCGTGAAGCAATTGGTCGCCGAGGCCAACGCCGAGATCGAGACCATCCCGACCGCCGATGCCGCGGCGTTGATCGAAAATGAGAATGTGCAGTTCGTCGATATCCGCGATATCCGCGAATTGGATCGGGAAGGCATGGTCCCCGGCGCCTTTCACGCGCCGCGCGGTATGCTGGAGTTCTGGGTCGATCCCGACAGCCCCTATCACAAGGATGTATTCGCCAGCGGCAAGAAGTTCGTGCTGTACTGCCAATCGGCATGGCGGTCGGCTTTGGCGACCAAGGCCTTGCAGGACATGGGGCTTGAACCGGTCGCCCATGTCGAAGGCGGCTTCAAGGCCTGGAAAGAATCAGGGCGGCCGATCGCGGAGCGGCCGAAGAAACAGGCTTGAGACCATTTCGCGGCTGCGTCGGGCGCGCCGATCGGGTAAGTATGTATGACCTTTGACCATATGGCCGCAAGGGGCGCCTGATCGTATAGTGGCTTGTTCTTTTGGAGATAGTCCCCCGTGAATACCAGCGCACCCTTCATTACAGAGATGTCTGGCGGTATCGCCACGATCACGTTGAATCGTCCCGAAGTGCATAACGCCTTTGACGACGACGTCGTTCGCCGCTTGACCCGAGAAATCCAGGGCTTGGCGCAGAGCACAGTGATTAGAGCCGTCGTTATGGCTTCCACCGGCCCGTCTTTCTGCGCCGGTGCAGATATCAATTGGATGCGTCGGGTCGCCGATTATGACCAAGAAGAGAACCTTGAGGACGCCAAGGCCTTGGCGGGCTTGAACTTTGCCTTGTCGAGTCTGCGCAAGCCGA
>JANQIJ010000356.1 GCA_028282185.1 Rhodospirillales bacterium | reverse complement strand
GGCGCTCAAGACGGGCGAATAGCCGGATAACCCGAGCGCCACGAGGGACAAGACGACGCGTTTGCGCGTAGATTGACGACGCAAACGCCAAGCATCCGGCGATGGAGAACCAACGTGCTGCCAAACCCCAACCAACCGGTCCAATCGTTCCTCAAGGGCTGCGCGCTCCTGGCCGGGCTGGTGACCCTGGCGCTGATGGTCTGGACCTTGGGCGAGGAAAGCGGTCGGGCCTATTGCCAGCCGTCGGGCGCCATGTTGGTCGCCGATCTCTGCGTGCCGACCGGGGAGTTCCTGGCCACCGGGGCGCTATGGTTCGTCCTGATCTACGGCGCGTTGGCCCTACCCATCGTCTCGATCCTGGTGATGAAGCATTTCGCCCAGGCCAAGGGCAAGGACAGGACAGACGATTGACCGACAAGGAGACGGTCTATCGGTCTCCGCCGGGCGGCGGGGGCAGGTTATTCATGTCGATGTCGAAATCCTGTTCCCCGTCGGGCAGCGTGACGCCGTCTTCCTCAAGCAGGTGGTGATGACCATGGTCGGGCTCCATGTCGTCGCCGTCGCCGTAGCCGTCGGCGACCGCCTGTTCGGACAATTCATCGTAGAGGAACAGCGCTTCCCGGCGTTCCAAAAGGTCCCGCTCCTCATCCGCGGTCAAGGTTCTGATCGGCCGGCAGAACCAGGCCAAGGCCCCCCCGGGCAGGCCACTCAATACCCAGGCCGGCCATTCGAGAAGCGGGCGCACGACGCCCTCCCAAAGCGCCGGCGACAGCTTTTCGATCCGGATTTCCGCGATCACCAGGTTGCCGGGCCAAAGGGTGTACCAAAGGTCATGAGCCGAGACCAAGCCCCATGGCCGCGACGGGTCGGCATGAACCAGGGCTTCCGCCGCGCCGGCGAAAAACGCGGCGAGCAACAATACCCAGCCGATATAGAACAGAACTTTCCGGGGCGTCATGCCCACCGTTATGGGCCGCGCCGCGCCCTCAGGGCAACGATAAACGGCACGGCCTACCGGACGGGCGGCGGACATCCCCTGTTTACCGTTGCGCCGATCCTCACCGCCCGCTATTTTCCGGCCCCTGTCCGGCGGGACGCGCCCTGCGCGCCCGCCCGCCTGCGGGGCGTCCGGCCTGACCCGGTCCGTCCCGGCCCGAAAATTTGCGGAGGGGTGGCCGAGTGGCTGAAGGCGCACGCTTGGAAAGCGTGTATAGGGGCAACTCTATCGAGGGTTCGAATCCCTCTCCCTCCGCCATTTTACGTATCTCACGGCTATTCGCTTCGCTCATGCCTCCGATGGGGCGCGCCGACCGCGCGGCGCCCGCTTGGGCGCTGGGCGGAGAGTTCGAACTTTGTCTCTCCCTCCGCCATTCCGTCCGGGTCAAAACGGCGGTTCGCGCGTCTCTGCTGATACTTCCCGACAATTCAAAGTCTTAGGCCCCTATTGGGCGTCTCTCTTGGCGGGAATTTCGGCCGACCTGGCGTTTCTGGGGCGATTTCGGGGAAATGTCTCTCCAGGGCAGTTTTCCGGTGCGCATGAGGATGCTCATGACCATCATTTCCGTTTGACTCCCGCATAAATGTTCTATATATGTTCTTTTGATGAACAGGACAGATGCGTCCATAACCCGCCGGAGACATCCGAGCGGGTTTTTCATTTGCCAATCGATCGGCAACTCATAGCCATCTATTTGCCGATTTCGCCTCGCTGAAAGCGAAAGCTCGACCAGCGAAAAGAGGCAAACTCATAGAGCGTTGGCTTGTCATAGAGTCTCGCCAGGCATTTCGACGTCTTGAAGAATTCCAGCAGTTTCTCTGCCGGCCAATCAAATGGCTCGGGCCGTTTAAGGTCCGGTTCGGCGCAACTGTACATCCGCAGATTGTCACGACGGTTGGCCTGTCCTTCTTCCGTCTGCGCCGTGAGGATATTGAATTCCGTCCATTGCGTTCCGTCAGGATAAGTGGGCCGTCTGGCGACAAGCACATAATTGTCCGCCGTATGCAGAACCTTATAGAGGCTCAGGAATGGCGGCGTGCTGTCGTGAAAGTCCATGGACCGGTCGGTGATGTTCAAATCCCCGCCCTGGGGCCGCACGACCTGCTCCCACCTGCCATAGAAAAAGCCCATGCCCTGGCCTTCCGGCAGGACACCGAAGGTCTCGGTCGATAGCTCAAGCGGCCATTCCGCCGCCGCCGCCAACCCGGCCTGCAATCCGACAACCAGCATTCCGCCGACAATAGCAGTTTTCACCCGCCTGATTGATTTTCGCAGGTCAGGCATTTCACCCTCTACAACAACTCTTAGGAGAATACCATGACGCCCAACACCTTATCCACCATCCGTGGCCACATCGCTCGAAACGAAGAGCAACCCGAATGGGTCTATCTGGATATCAAAGGCAATGTGACAATCGGCACCGGCTTCAAGATCGACAGCGAGGATCAGTTCGCCAGCCTCCCCTTAATCAATGAGGATACTGGACAGGATGCGAGCGAGGCCGATAAACGCCGCACCTGGCAAATCATGCAGCGGGAGAAATCCGGTGATTTGAATAGAAGGGCCGACGCGTACAAAACGATGACCAAGGTCCGCATGCCCATCGCCGAACAGAACAAGCGCTTGGACCGGGAAATCACCACCCGCGCGGCCAAGATTGAAAAGAAGATCGGCAGCGCCGCCTGGGCCAAGTTGACTGACGGCGAGAAGGCTGTCGCCGTGGACCTGGATTATTCCAATAAGGGCGGTATCGACGCTTTTCCCGCGTTTCAGAAAGCCCTCCGCCAGGGAGACCGCGCGGCCATGGTCAGGGAGAGCACGTTCTTCACCGACAAGAAAACCGGCAAACGGGACATGAAACGACTGGCCCACAACCGCCAGGCGATCACTGGTGAAAGCAAGCCCGTTGCGGAACGCAACCTGAACCGACAATTGCAGGGAAAGCCGCCTGCTCCGCTTCTTCCTCTGCCGCCAAAACGGCCCAAGCGCCCTGAAGCCTCCGACGCCGGGGAGAGCGACGGCCAACTCCAAGGCGGCGCCGGTGATGACAAGCTCGCGGGCGGCTCCCAGGGTGATGATCTGTCCTCCGAACGTAAGTCCCTGGTCGAAGACCTGACCAAACAGGACGATCCGTTGGAGGAAATCCTGATGAAGAAACCGGCGGACCTTACACAAGACGAGGTCCGCCAAGTATCCCAGGCCCGGATGTCGGCAACCACGGACGATGATCGGGAGAAGCTGTTCGAGATCGAGCGCGGGTTCTACGAGGACAAGTTCGGCACCCAACCGGTCGAGCACGACGAGACCGGCCGCATGATCGAGCCGGAACCTAAGAAGCCCACCAATGTGAAACCGGTTCCCGC
>JANQIJ010000306.1 GCA_028282185.1 Rhodospirillales bacterium | reverse complement strand
CGCCAGGCAGTTGGTCGTGCAGGACGCATTGGTCAGCAAGTGATGGACGGCCGGATCGTAAAGACCGTCGTTGCAGCCGAGCACGAGATTCAGCGCCCCGTCCTTGACCGGCGCCGCGACGATCACCTTCTTCACGCCCTGGTCGAAATAGGGCCGCAGGGTCTCCGGCGTGTTGAACTTTCCCGAACATTCCAAGACGACGTCACAGCCGGCCGCCCCCCAATCGAACCCGCCCGGCGTGTCGGCCTGGGAATAACCAAGGACCTGGCCCTCGATCGTCACGGTGCCGTCGCCGTGGCCGATCTCGCGGTCCCAGCGACCGTGCACGGAATCGAACTCCAGCAAATGCGCCGCCGTCTCCGGACCGCCGTCACGCTCGTTGATATGCACGAATTCGAAGGCCGGATTGCCCCATCCGGCGCGGACGGCCAATCGCCCCATGCGGCCGAACCCGTTGATGCCGACACGAATGCCCATGCTTTCCGTTCTCCTGGTCCCCGGTCCGCAGTCGTTCTTGCCCGACGCCCTGCGCAGCCTGTTCGCCGGCTATCCCTGGGACGCCTCGGTATATTATTTCGATATTTTTAGAAGTGTCAAATTATTATCGATTCTGTTGTTCTCGAAACGGCCGGCCCCGTATAAGTTTCGCCATGTCCGATCGGCTGTTAACGTCCGACGCCCGCCGCTTGTTCCGCAATCGGTCCAAGTATAGCGGGGCGTCGGCAATACGGGATAAAACTTCCCGGACATGTGTCGCCGCCATGGGGGCGCGCTGATGGGATCGGACAAGGCGCCCGCCGCCCATGACTTCACCATCGTCACCGCCGCCGATCAGGGCTATTTCGACCTGCTGAACGGCTTGATCGCCTCGCTCCGCGCCTTGCCCGAGGCGGCGGCCCGAACGGCCCCTATCGCCGTGTTGGACCTGGGCCTGACAGAGGAGCAACGGGCGAGGCTGGCGCGCTCGGTGACCGGTTTCGTCGAACCGGGCTGGGATTACGACTTTCCCGGCCGCGCGGCCAAGCCAGGCGGCTACAAGGCCTTCACGGCGCGGCCTTTCCTGCCGGATCATGTGCCCGGCTATCGAACCTATCTTTGGATCGATGCCGATGCCTGGGTTCAGGACTGGTCCGTGCTGGCGCTCTATTTAGAGGTCGCGCGCGACGGCAAGCTGGCGATCACCACGGAAATCGATCGCTGTTACCAGACCGCGTACAAATGGCAGCGCCCGCGCTGGAACACGCTGACGTTCCGGCAGTACCGACAGTGTTTCGGCTGGCGCGCCGCCAACCGGTTGGGCCGAAACCCGTTCGTCAATTCGGGTGTGTTCGCGTTGACCGCCGATGCGCCCCATTGGGCGCTGTGGCAGGCGGCGCTCGGCCGCGCGATCCAGCGTTCGCAAGATGGACTGGTCGAACAGACCGCGTTGAATTACGTCGTTTATCATGACCGCCCGCCGGTCGGCATGTTGCCCGCCTGGTGCAATTGGATGTGCGTCACAGCACCGCCGATGGTCGACGAGGCGACGGGGCTCCTGGTCGAGCCGCAGCCCCCCCATCGGACGCTCGGCGTCGTTCACCTGCTGGGCCCGATCAAGGACAAGGTCTATCGCCTGCAGACCCGCGCCGGCGGGACGATTGAGCGGACGTTGCGGTATCAGACCCCATCGCAAGGCCCGGGCAAATTCAGCGGCCGGAGGACAGGCCCTTGAGGCGGGCGACGCGCTTGTCGATGCTGCGCCGCCATCTGTTCAAATGGCGATGCTTTGGCGGCTTGAACATGCGGACCAATGTCCTTCCCGCGTCGGGCGAGCCGCGAAAGGTTGCAGCGACGCGTTTTACATGGGGGTGCCCGCCCGCATGGAACAGGGCCATCCCCGAACAAGTGCCATAAAGCACGTCGGGCGGCCCACCGAATTCCCGGGCAATGTTGGCGATGCCGCTTTCAAGATTCCAGGTGACGGTATCGTGAAACAAGAGCACCGCGTCGTCGGCCAGATGCGGTTCGAGGGCGCGGTAATCGATCAACACCTGCTCGTTCGTATGCAGGCCGTCAACAAAACAAAAATCGATCGGACCGTCGAAGCAATCGCCGACCACGCGGTCCACGTCCTCGGGCGAAACGCCCTTCACCGCGCGTGTGTTCAACCCCGACTTGGCGACCAAACGGTTGGTCATTTCGATGCCTTCCAGAGAGTTCGCATCGAAACCGGCATCCATCGCCACCACGGTCGCTTTCGGATTCAGCAAGCCGATCGCCAGAGTGCTCCAGCCAAAGGAATTTCCGATGATGAACGCCCGTTCCGGACGGTAGCCATCGAACAGGCATTCCAGGAAGTAGACCTCCTTCGACGAGATTCCGAGGCCTTCGGTGTAACACTCCCCGTCTTTGAAAAGACCGGTGAAGGTCACGACCTCGCATTCATCGAAATGACAAGGGTTAAGCCCGGACGATACGGTAAAGCCCTCGTCTTCATAGAGTTGGAAGAGCGTGTTCAGGATCGCCATGGCTGCGCCATCCAAAGTGCCGAAAGTAAAGTGCCGAAAGTAACGAATGAAAACAGGCCGCGAGACGGGGCGGGGCGGCGCCGACCGAAGGCGGATCGGTCACATACCATGTTTCCCGGACCAAGGCCAATTCGTTCCGGAACGGCGCCGTCAGGGCGGACTTTTGTGTCCGATCGATTTGATCAGGCCTTCGGCCGCCTCGGCGGCCTGATCAACACGCAACGCCGTCATCAGCGATTCCGTGTTTCGGTGATCGAAGCCTTCCAAATCTTGCGGATAGCTGTCCCGCGGACTGGCCCCCCGGACGACCCGACAATGCGCGCCCCAGGGCGCGTACAGGTCATCGACCGTCGGGCCGAACAGTCCGAGCGTCGGCGTGCCGGCCGCCGCCGCCAGATGCATCAACCCGGAATCGTTGCCGATGTAACAGGCGCAGCGCTCGAGACAGGCATAGGCGTCGAGCAGCGACTGGCGGCCGACGAGATCGATGTGACGGTCCGCCGGCAGGCTGGCGATAAGCCGCTCGACGGAGGACCGTTCGTCGGCATGACCGAACAGCGCGACCCGCGCGCCGGCCATCACCCCGCCCGGTCCGGTCAGCCGACGAACCAGTTCGATAAACCTGTCTTCCGGCCAGATCTTTCCCCGCCAGTTCGCCGAGGGGCCAACGCCCAACACGGGACCGCCCGGGGGAATGTCAGTTTCGGCCTTGCGGCGATGATCCGGCGTCACCCAAATACGTGGCGCCGGCGGCGCTCCCGTGACCCCGATGGCCTGGGCCATTTGTTCGACCCGATGCGCGGCAGGCGGACGCCCCATGCGCCAGCGCCGGCGGGCCGGGATCAGCAGGGTGAGCGGCGCGTTCCTGAGGTCGACGACCACGTCCCAGAACCGAAACGCACATCGGCGCCACAACCCGAGCCAGTGCATCGAATGCTTCTGCTTTTCCAGGACAATGATCTCTTCCAGGCGGGGCAACGCCTCGAACAACGGCGCCGCCGCCGGCCCGCAGGCGACGGTCACCTGGCCCCCGGGATGATCGGCCATCAAATGATCGAGCGCCCCCGTCGACAAGACGGCGTCACCGACGCGCGTATAAGTGACAAACAGAATGCGTCCGGCCATGGTTGGTGATCGACGGCGATGCCGCGGCGCCCTTCAAATGGCTTGAAAGTATCGGCCCGTTATATGATCTTCGCCGGATATTGCCTAGCAAACCCTTTTAATCCGAGCGAGATTCCGTTATCCGAACCGAATATAGTCGCTGGCGCGCGGAAGGCTGGAGCGTTTGCCGAACACCTCGAAAAAGCCGATCCAGGTTCTTGTGCTGAGCAAGTTCCTGGAGCAGGAAATTCTGCGTCAAACGCCCGGAAGCACGGGGGTCTGGGGGCAGTGCCAATTCCACATCAATGCGTCCGGCCAAGCGTTCGACCGTGTCGTCGTGTTCGACACCTTGGATACGCCCCGACGCGTGATCTGTCCGGCCGACGGGACCCTGATGCTGGTCGGCGAACCGCCTGAGATAAAGACCTACAACCGCGACTTCCTGGCTCAGTTCGCCCGCGTCGTGACCCAGGATTCCAACTGCCCCCATCCCGGCGTGATCGACAGCCACGCGGGCCAGCCCTGGTTCGTCGGCATCGCCACCGAGCCGGGCAAGCCGAAACGCGTCACCATGACCTATGACGATCTTGTTGCCGCGCGGCCGGAGAAAACCGGGCTGTTGTCGATCACCGTCGGGCGGACGGCGCAGACCGAAGGGCATAAAATGCGCATGAAGATGGCCGACGCCCTGCGGGCCCGATTGGGCGACGCCGTCGCGGTGTTCGGGCGCGATGTCAACCGCGTCGCGGACAAATGGGATGCGCTGGCGCCGTTCAAGTACCATGTGGCGCTTGAGAACAGCCGTTACAACCATTATTGGACCGAGAAACTGTCGGACCCCTACCTGGCCGACTGTTTCGCGTTCTACTGGGGATGCCCGGATATTGCCGACTACTTCAATCCGACGGGTTTCCAGGCAATCAACATTTATGATCCGCAAGGCGCGGCCGAGGTCATCGCCGATGCCATCGACGCAGAGGCCTATGAGAAATCCAAGTCCGTTCGCGAACGCGACCGCCAACGGGTGTTGAACGAATACAACCTGTTCGCCCTGTTGGATCGGGTCTTGGCCGAACCGGTGACCGAGCCCGCCGCCGAGATCACGATCCGGCCCGAAAGCCATTATCTTGACTCCCGGTTCCGGAAATTCCGCAAACGCCTGCGGCGCGCGGTGCCGCGGTCGGTCCGCCCGAAACGCTGGAAGGTTTGAGAAGCCTCATGAGGAGGACGCGGCCATGGGCAAGCTGAAACAAGCCTTGGCATACGGCAAACACAAGCTGGCTGTCCTGTTTGCGCCGCGCCGCAAGGGAGATATCGACGACTTCCTTGACGAAATCGGCGGCGTCATTCACGTCGGTGCGAACGCGGGACAGGAACGCCAGGTTTACGCCGACCGCGGCCTTAAGGTCGTTTGGGTCGAACCGATTCCCGATGTCTTTCAAACGCTGACCGAGAACATTCGGACGTTCCCGGATCAAACGGCGCTTTGCTACTTGGTGACCGACCGCGATGGCGATAGTTTCGATTTCAAGATCGCCAACAACGATGGCCAGTCCTCATCCATTTTCGACCTCGCGCAGCACAAGGAAATCTGGCCGGATGTCGACTACGTGGACAGCATCGAATTGACCAGTACCTCTTTCGCCACCATGGTCGAACGGGAAGGCATCGATCTGGACGGGTATCAGGGCCTTGTCCTGGACACCCAGGGGTCGGAACTACTTGTCCTGAAAGGCGCGGGGAGCCTGCTACGGCGATTTCAATACATCAAGGCGGAGGCCGCCGACTTCGAGGCCTACGCGGGTTCGTGCGTGATCGACGTCCTGAAGCGTTACCTCGGCCAGCACGGTTTCAAGGAGGTCCAACGCAGCCGGTTCGCCAGGGGCCCCGCCAATGAACGATATTTCGACGTGTTGTTTTCCAGGACATAGCCCAAGCGGGTGTATGAAAATCAAGCAAAATGAAAAACTTAACTAATTGATATTGAAGATAAAATTCTGTCTTATGAGGAAATACTTGAGCTTGCGCGACATGGGATTTCGCACCACCGTACAGCCCGTCGCACAGGCCCGGCGGCCCCGGGCCGCGCCACGGGGCGGCATTTGGGATTATCGGAAAACGCCATGAGACGGCTGGGCAGATCCATATCCGACCGCTACTTCCGGATTGTCGACCGGGTCAAGGGCCCCGAAGCGACCCGGGCGCGGATCGCCGCCATTGCCGCCCTGTTGCGGCCGAAGAACAGCGGCATTGAACTGATCCGCTTGGGCGGCGAAGGCGACGGCGGATACCTGGTTCCCGACGACCTGGACGGCATCGCCCATTGTTTTTCGCCGGGTGTCGACGACCGGGCGACCTTCGAAGCCGACTGCCAGAAACGGAACATCACGTCCTTTCTCGCCGACGCGACCGTCACCGCGCCGCCGGCCTACCTGCGTGACTGTCAGTTCATGCAAAAGAACCTGGGCCCGCGGACCACGGCAACCGCGATGACGCTGGATGACTGGGTGAACGACAGCCTGAAACCGGGTTCCCCGGGGGACCTGATCCTGCAGATGGATATCGAAGGCGCCGAGTTCGACGTCCTGAACGCGGCGGCCGAGGCCACGCTGTCGAAGTTTCGCATCGCGGTCATCGAATTCCATGGCGCGGACCGCCTGAAACGCCGTTCGGCCTATGACAAATGGTTGCGCTGTTTCGAGCGCCTGAACCGCATCTTCGACGTGGTCCACGTTCATCCAAACAACTGTTGCGGCATCGCGCAGATCTACGGCTTTCCCGTGCCCAGGGTTTTCGAAGTGACGTTTTTGCGCAAAGACCGGGTCCGGGAAATCCGCCCGGTGACGGACCTGCCGCATCCCTTGGACCGACCGAACGTCGATGGCCGACCCGACCTGCCGTTGCCCCGTGAATGGTTGGAGCCGGCCTAACTCTCGCTCGATTCATCCCGTGAACGGACGTCAGGTCGTCCACCACCGGGGCCGCAGACGCCTGGGAACGATGCGCTTCATCTTCTTGAGACGCCGGCGCACGATGACCATGGGTGTGTCCGCGAACCTGCTTTCCGGCGACACCAAGACGGACGCGGGCGGCGCGCGCGTCGGCTGGGACACATGATGGTCCAGAAGCGCGAACATGTTGTGCCGCTCAAGAACATTTTTTCGTTCATGCGCGCGGGCTTCGCGGGTCTTATCATAGAGGCCCTCGTCAAGGGCCGCCTCAATCGTGTCAGCCGCGCTTTCTGGATCGTAGAGGTTGATCCAGCGATAGGTCTCGGGATTGAAATAGTCGCCGACGTTGGGCGCGCCCCAATAAAACGGAAAACAATCGGCCAGGTAGGCGTCGGTCAGCTTCTCCGTGATGTAATGGTTTACCCGACTGTTCTCCAGGGCGATGTGGTACTTGTAGGGCGCCAGGGCATCCCATTTGTCGGCCACCATCCCGGCGTCCCGACCCAGCGGCAAAACGCGGTCGCCAAGGCACTTTTGCAGGGTTTCGACCAATCGCGGGCGCGCAAGATGTCCCTGGGTCGACTTCTTGTAGGACGCCATGACGGAAACCGCATCGGTCTTCTCCGGGCGGGCCTCGGCCAAGTCCTCGAAACGCATGGTCGGCCTGGGGGCCTGGTTCATTTCGAAGGCAAGACCGACATACCAGGGCTGGCCGATCACCGTATCGACGATGCGCGGATGAGGCATGTTGCTGTCCGGGGTGAGCAGGCAGGCAAACTGCGCAAGGTATTCCGGATGGTACGATTTGAATTCCGGGGGCTCTCCGACCAATAAGAAGACACCGTCCGGCGGACAACGAACATCGAGCGGCGCCGCCATGGTGTCGTAAACGACGACGCGGTCGTAAGCACCTTCCGGACCATTGACCACGAACTGGCAATTGCCCCACACGCCGTCGCCGCCGGGCGTTTGGCGCAGCACCCAGTCGCCCAGGAACCGGCTGTGCAGCAGGACTTTCAATCTGTTTTCGCCGCTTGCCGACAATTCCCCGTCATCCGTCGTTATCTTCGGCATGGCGGTCAATCCGCCGGCCGGTCCATCAGAACATACATGGCGGAACCGAACCGCAGCGGCATCGGTGCCGCGGCGGAGGGTAGCCTTCGAAAGATCGAAAAACTAATCCCGCCGGTAGTCGTCGTCCAGGCGGACGATATCGTCTTCTTCCAAATAGTCGCCGACCTGGACCTCGATCAAATGCAGATCGGTTTCCGTCCGGTTCTCCAGGCGATGGGCCGTGCCGGCGGTGATATAAGTCGATTGATCGCGATCCAGTTCCAGGGATTGATCACCGTTGACCACCGTCGCCCGACCCTCGACGACGACCCAATGCTCGGACCGATGCGCGTGCTTCTGCAAAGACAGCCGCGCCCCCGGCTTGACCACCAGGCGCTTGACCTTGAACCGGGCACCGCGCTCGATATCCGTGAACGACCCCCAGGGGCGCAGCACCCGGGGGTGACTGACCGCCGTCTGGCGGCCTTCGGCGTTGAAGGCTTCGACCAGGGCCTTGACCTCGGACGCCCGGTCAAGCGGCGCGACGAACAGGCTGTCACAGGTCGCGACGACGCAGGTCTCGCGCAGGCCCAGGGCCGCGACGGTCAAGTCGCCTTCCGACCGGATAT
>JANQIJ010000290.1 GCA_028282185.1 Rhodospirillales bacterium | reverse complement strand
GTTTCGACGAAATGCTGCGGGACCTGACCGCGCGTGAGGACCGCGCCCGCGCCATGGGCGGGGCGGACAAACTGGCCCGCCGCGCCGCCGCCGGCCTGTTGGACGCGCGCCAGCGGATCGAGGCCCTGATCGATCCGGACAGTTGGGTCGAAACCGGGCTGTTGGCCGTGTCCTCCATGGTTCCGGAAGACCGCGACGAGACCCCGGCCGACGGCAAGGTCGCCGGCTTCGCCAAGGTCGCGGGCCGCATGGTCGGCGTCGTGTCCAACGACTTCACGACCAAGGGCGCGTCGTCCAGCGCGACCAACATGAAGAAGATCGGCCATGTCAAACGGGTCGCCACCGAACGCGGTTTCCCGCTGGTCTTCTTCGGCGAATCCTCGGGGGCGCGCATGCCCGACAACATGGGCGCCAAGGGCATGGGCTTGAACCTGGGTCACGATCCGGAACAGTACATCCGCACCCGGGAAACGCCCTGGGCGTCGGCGGTTCTGGGCCAATGCTACGGCTCGTCCGCCTGGTACACCTGTCTGGCGGACTTCGCGGTGATGCGCAAGGGCGCCGTGATGGCCGTGGCCAGCCCGGGCCTGGCGTCCCATGCCATCGGTCAGAAGGTCGAGGCCGAGGACCTGGGCGGCTGGAAACTGTTGAGCGAGATTTCGGGCCTGGTCGACCGGGTGGTCGAGACGGACGAGGAGGCGATCGCCGAGATCCGGCGCTTCCTCAGCTACATGCCGAGCCATTGCAACGAGGCGCCGCCGCGCGCCGCCGTGCCGGCGGGCGGCGACGACGCGGCTGAGAAGATTTTGGATATCCTGCCCGACAGCCGGACCCGCGGTTACGACGTGCGCAAGATCGTCGCCTGCATCGCCGATCGGGACAGCTTCTTCGAATTCAAGCCGCGCTTCGGGCGCACCGCGGTCACCGGGCTGGCGCGTCTGGACGGCCGCACGGTGGGGATCGTCGCCTCCAACCCCATGGGCAAGGCCGGGGCGCTCGACGTCGCCGGTTGCGAGAAGGCGACGCGGTTCATCGTGACCTGTGATTCATTCAACATCCCGCTGATCCTTCTGGTCGATACGCCGGGCTTCGTCATCGGCGTCGAGGGCGAGAAGCAGAAGGCGCCCGGCAAGATCATGAATTTCATGCAGGCCCTGCAGATGTGCAGCGTGCCGAAACTGTCGGTGATCATGCGCAAGACCTACGGCCAGGCCTATCTGAACATGGGCGGCGGGCGAAATTCCGACGACGTCGCCGCCTGGCCGACCGCGGAAATCAGCTTCATGGACGCCCATTACGCGACCGAGATCGTGACCTGGGGGCAGCAGGCGTCGGAGAATGAAAAGGCGGCGGTCCGCGCCCGCATGGAACGGGACAGCTCGGCCTACGGCCTGGCGGAAATCTACGGCGTGCAGGCGGTGATCTCGCCGGCGGAAACGCGGCGCTACCTGATCCGGCAATTGGAGATTCACGAAATGCGGCGCTCGGGCGGGATCGGCAAACACCGACTGGCCTGTTGGCCGACCACGTCCTGATCGGCCGCCCGGGCGGCATCGGCTTATAGGGAGAGTTCAACCTCATGGCGACAACCGAAGTGACGTCCGAAGTTATCGGTTCGGTCTGGAAGATCGAAAAGGCCGTCGGCGACCGCGTCGAGGAAGGCGACGAGATCATGATCCTGGAATCAATGAAGATGGAAATTCCGGTCGAGGCGCCGGTCGCCGGGACCTTGGCGGAAATCCGCGTCCAGCCGGAACAGTCCGTGGAAGAGGACCAGATCTTATGCCTGATCGAAAGCTAGACGATGACGCCCGGGGCGGGTTCTGGGCGGACCGGCTGGACGAACTCGGCCGTCGCCGGGCCTGGGCCAAGGAAATGGGCGGGCCGGACAACGTCGCCCGCCAGCATGCCGCCGGGCGCCTCACCGTGCGTGAACGGATCGCCCGGATCACCGATGCCGGCAGCTTCCGCGAGATCGGCACCCTTGCCGGAACCGGCGACTACGGCGACGACCTGAAGGTCCGTGGCGTGACGCCCGCGACCTATGTCGCCGGATCGGCCCGGATCGACGGCCGGCCGGTGGCCATCGGCGGTGAGGACTTTACCGTGCGCGGCGGCACCAGTTTCGGCGCCCAGCGGCGCAAGGGCGGGCAGGGCGGATTTATCGAGGACTTGGCGCATCACTATAAGATGCCGCTGGTCAATCTGATCGACGGTGCCGGCGGCACCGTGACCTCGGCCAGGCGCCGCGGCTTCGTCGTTTTCCCGGGCGTCGACGGTTTCGAGCGCTCGGTTCAACTGCTGGGCGAGGTGCCCGTCGCCTCGGCCGTTCTCGGCACCGCGGCCGGCGGTCCCGC